>USSH01000110.1 GCA_900557435.1 uncultured Coprococcus sp.
AGAATGACTTTAAGATATTCAAGAAACTGTTTGATTTTGATTTCTCCGAGATAGAGGGCGCACTTGGAATAGATTGTTTCTCAACTATCAACAACTATAAGTCCATAGGCAAGAAGGAGAGAATGTACAACAAGAATGTCAGCGAGAAGGTTCAGGCTGTCAGCAATGCGATAGAGGAGGCTGAGAACGAGGATCAGATATTCGACATCGTGACGGAGTTCTATAAAGCATATGGCGTTGGAATGTTCGGACTTAACAAGGCGTTCAGGATCACCCGTGAGCACGGAGATCTTGAGTTTGTGCCTATCAACAACACAGAGGACGTAATGCTTGACGATCTCATCGGCTATGAGATACAGAAGAAAAAGATCGTGGACAACACAGAGGCATTTGTGGAGGGACGCAAGGCGAACAATGCACTTCTCTTTGGAGATAGTGGAACAGGAAAGTCCACAACTATCAAGGCGATAATCAATGAGTACTATGACAGGGGTCTTCGTATGATCGAGATATATAAGCACCAGTTCCAGGATCTGTCACAGGTTATCTCACTTATCAAGAACAGAAATTATAGATTTATCATATACATGGATGACCTTTCATTTGAAGAGTTCGAGATCGAGTACAAGTATCTCAAGGCTGTCATCGAGGGTGGACTTGAGATCAGACCTGACAATGTACTCATCTATGCCACATCGAACCGTCGTCATCTCATCAAGGAGACATGGAACGACAGGAATGATATGGAGAATAACAATGGTATTCACAGAAGTGATACTATCCAGGAGAAGCTGTCACTTGTCAACAGATTCGGAGTCACGATCAGCTACAGCGCACCGTCACAGAAGGAGTACTTTGAGATCGTTAAGGGACTTGCTGAGAAGGAGCATATCACCATGGATGAGAAGGAGCTCTGCGCAGAGGCCAACAAGTGGGAGCTTGCCCATGGCGGAATAAGCGGACGTACTGCACAGCAGTTTATCAACTACCTCAAGGGACAGGGGCTGTAAAACATATAATGGGTTATTCTTTGTTGTTTGTTCAGAGAATAGCCCATTTATTATTCAGTTAGTGATTTACGGTTTTATATAGTTTTGTCCGGTAGAGATAATAGTTTGTCAATTACCGGGTGGATTAAGGATGTCTCAGATAAAGCATTTATTGCACATAATTTATTGCCGGCATCCTTGCTTGATGCGCCGCAGTGGAATACTTGTTCGCTTGACGCTTCATAATCAATGATAATAAATCGATCATGACAATCTGGGTTCGGTTTGATTTTTAGTGGTGGATATTGATTCTCAAAATCATTAATGATATCGGTGGTGAGAAAACCTCTTCTTCCATGACCGTTTTCTGTAAACAGAATAACCTCTACCCCGGAAAGTTTCTGTGAGAGTAGTTGTAATGTTTTGGAATTCATATAGTTATCTATTACATAAATTGATTTTGCGGCTTGTTGGTAAATATCTATATAAGCTATGTCAGCTTCGAACTTCTGCCCTTTATATATTACAAAATTTTTATAATCTTTATTTGAGATAAAGTTGTCATTCAGCCGAGTAATGTTCTCCTGAATGGATTCTACATCTTTATCTGTTTTGTTTTGATGGTCTATTATGCTTGTTAATTGAATAGATAATTCAGAAACTCTAGCAGTTAACATTTTCATTTCTGGTTGCGTAACAAATTGCTGATTTTGTACTATAAAATGGCGCATTTCTTTAAATGCACGCATTATAAAAATGCTTTGCTGTTCGGCGAGTTCACCCTTAAGGACGGTTGCCAGCATGTAAACACCCTGTTCAGTGAAAGCATATGGTAAACTTCTAGACATTGAGTTGTTATTTGCGGTGACATTTTGGCACCGCAAATTATCGTATTCCTCTTTTGTGAGCTGAAACATAAAATCTTGAGGAAATCGAGCAATATTTCGTTTGACCTGTCTATTAAGATTTTTAACTTCATAACCATAAATTTGAGCCAAATCATGATCTAACATTATTTGTTGGCCTCGAATTATGTACACGCAATTTAAAATGGATTCAAAGGTAGTTAATTCTGATGATTCACCCATATATTGTATATTACCTTTCGCTGGTTGTGTGTTAGATGTTTTCTAATTCTTGTAATTTCTTCAGTGTTTCTATATAAGCTAAGAGCCTGGTTTGCTGTTCCTTCTTTAAAGTGTGGTAATCTTCAATCATCTGAATGTCAAGGGGGGAGAAACGCTCGCCTGATTCGATGATCGGTATATTGTCCTCACCATCAATACCGTTTCCTGTGAGAAGCTGTTCTGGTGTTATCTGTAGAACCCGACAGATATCCATAATTTTTTCTGTTGATGGATTTGTTTTTTTCTTTTTCCATTCGCTGATTGTGCTTGTTGCAATTCCCACTTGTTTTGCAAATTCAGACTGTGTTAGGTTTCTTTTTTTTAATAGTAATAAGATTCTCTCACTGATGGTCATAAAAATCCTCTTTTATTTATTCATATTTATGAATGTCATATATGTGAATAAATGCTAGCACGTTATGACTCAAAAATCAACATTTATTTATAGAGATAATTGCTGTTGAACTACGGTTTATATTTTGCTATTATTAAGATAATTTTGAAGTTGCATTTATGATGATAAGGAGTGTGGGAAAAATGATAGATCTTAGCAGCAAAAAGGGTAAGACACTGGTATCGAGGATCATAGTTGTGGTTCTGTGTATCGCAATGGTAGTTACACTTTTAGTTTCAGCATTCTAATCTAGAATAACAGGTTGAATTGGAGAGTATATATGAGAGGAAAGTTTGGTGAGCATCAGACGGTGCGGTCGATACTTAAGAGCCTTCCACGAACTGCCCATGATGACGTAACGAGAGCCGGAATAGGAGAAGACTATGCCCGGCTCTTGTTACGTGATGGGGATGGCGGAGAAAACGCAGGTAAGACAGGAGCTGCAGATTGCAAAAATGCTGGCGCGGCAAAAAACAAAAGCGTGAATGTTGCCACAGGAGTGTGTATCGACAGCGGATATATGGGACTGAGGCTTGATATAGCTCGTCTTTACAACAGTGTAAGGATCGGTGGCAATATGCCGTGGGTGGCAACGGATACCATCGTCATGCCAGATGACGATGAACGCCGAATGAAGAAACTGCTCGGAAAGCTTGCGGGCATATGTGCAGAATATGGGGTGGATATCGTCACAGGACACACCGAGGTGAATACCGCTGTGTCTGAGCCGATCATCAGTGTGACTATGATGGGAAAACAGTCAGGACATAGTGATGATGCAGACTTGCATGGACTAAAACGACCAGCCGGTATGGATATAGTTATGTGCGGGCAGACTGGTGTGGGTGGCACCTTACAACTCTATTATGATAATCAGAAAGAGCTTTTCGAGAGGTATTCAGAGAGCTATCTGAGACCTGTAGAGAGAATGGAAGAATTGATACTGCTAGGCAGACAGGTGGATATAGCACTGGAGCATGGCAGTGTTTATGTCCATGATATATCGAGGGGAGGTGTATTTGCTGCTCTCTGGGAGATGGGGGATGCGCTGAAGTGTGGGCTTGAGGTGTGCCATGATGACATACCGATACTGCAGGAGACGATAGAGATATGTGAGCACACAGGGGATAATCCATATATGATAGACGGCTGCGGCGCGGCACTTTTTGTGGTTCCGGATGGAGAACATCTGGCTGATAGGCTCTATGAGGCAGGATATGAAGCATCAGTCATAGGTCACCTTACGGAAAGCAGCGACAGAGTAGTGGTTCATGACGAGGAGATGCGGTTCCTTACCCCACCAAGATATCTATAAAATTGAATAGAAGCTACGTACGATTTTCATGGAGCAACTGCTGACTGCCATGGATGATCGTACTATATTGATTGCGCGTATCAGTGTGAAATCTATATAGATCACATATAGGTGATTCCGCTGATAACTCGTATTTGAGTATAGGAGGAGTAGTTATGTTAAATATTGTATTACATGAGCCGGAGATACCGGCAAATACTGGAAACATTGGAAGGACATGTGTGGCAGCAGGTGCAAGGCTGCATCTCATAGAACCTCTGGGTTTTCAGATAAATGAGAAACAGCTAAAACGTGCCGGACTTGACTATTGGGACAAGCTGGATGTGACAACATATGTGAACTTCGAGGATTTTCTTGCAAAGAATCCCGGAGCAAAGATATACATGGCGACGACCAAGGCTAGAAAGAAGTATACAGACGTAAGGTTTGAGGATGATGCATACATAATGTTTGGCAAGGAGAGTGCCGGTATACCAGAGGAGATACTGGTTGACTATAAGGATACAGCAATCAGAATCCCCATGTTCCCGGACATCCGTTCATTAAACCTTGGCAACTCTGTGGCAATAGTGCTCTACGAGGCACTCAGACAGAACGACTTCCCAGGCCTTGAAGAAGCAGGCAACCTACACCGCCTAAATTGGGACATGCAATAGAGGGGGACCCGCTTGCGGGGGAGTAGGCTGTTGCGTCTGGCGCAAGCCAGACATTGCACGCATCAAAATAATACAAAGGGGGAAGAAACATGGCATATCCTACCAGTGGAAAGAAAATGCTCAACATCTGTATTCTGGACATATTGAAGAAATATACGGATTGTGATCACACGATGGATCAGAAGGATATCATGAGGAAGCTGAAAGAAGATTATGATATCACAGTTGACAGAAAATCCATAAAGGCAAATCTTGATTGTCTGTTCGACTATGGATATGAGATAGAATGCACAAAGACAGAGCGCATCAAAAAGGATGGAACAAAGGAGATCCTCACATCAAATTGGTACTACAATCATGAATTTGATGATTCCGAACTCAGAATGATGATAGACAGTATTCTGTTCTCAAAGACTATTCCTGCCGGACAAGCCAGTGAGCTCATCAAGAAGATAGCAGGACTTTCGAATATATATTTTACAAATAAGATGACCCATGTCAGCAGCCTGCCGGGTCTGGAGCATACAAGCAATCAGCAGACACTGTACAATGTCGGCTTGATAGATGACGCTATTTCAGAAAAGAAACAGATATCATTTGTGTATAACAACTATTGGGAGGACAAGAAGCTCCATCCGCGACGTGAGGAACCGTATATAGTCAATCCGTATCAGATGGTCGCAAATGATGGAAAGTATTATCTCGTATGTAATTATGATAAGTATGATACTCTATCGAATTATCGTGTGGACAAAATGACACAGGTTAAGATAATCAACAAGCCGGCTAAAAAACGTGATAAAGTCAAGGGCATGGAGCATGGTCTCAATCTGCCGAAGCATATGGCAGAACATATATACATGTTTGCCGACGAACCGGTTACGATAATACTCCGGGTGAAGAAATCGGCCATATCTGATATAGTGGACTGGTTTGGAAGCAACTTTGATGTGGTGGATGAGAGCATTGCCAGACAGTATGAAGGATTTCGTGAAACCACGGATGCAGTGACGTATGTAAGACTTGTGTGCAGCCGTCAGGCCATGTCACACTGGGCGATGCAGTACGGAACATCGGTGGAGGTCATATATCCAACAGAGCTTCGAACCCAGATCGGTGAGGCTGTAAAGGAAATGAATAACAGATATAATGTAGCACGCTGATGCGTGCGCAGGTCGTCGCGCCCTGGCACGACGACATGTAATAATTAACAAGACAGCTGTCAGTATGATAAAACTGACAGCTTTTTTGTAATAAATATTTTTTGAAAAACTTTTCACCCAAAATCACTTTTGCTGCAAGAAATCGCGGATTTTGATCGGAATATATATTAGAAACACACAGGGAGGTGAAAGAGATAGTAACTAGAAACAATTATATTTCGAAACTAAAACGGCATAATGAAAAAGCCCTGGAGTTTGTGGTTCAGGAGTATGGCGGGCAGGTGAAAGCCGCTGTGTGCAAGAACCTTTCGGGGATGCCTGAGGAAATCGAAGAGTGCATGGACGATGTGTTTATGGATGTGTGGAACAATATAGACAGATTTGACGAGAGCAAAGGTTCTTTTAGAAACTGGATAACGGCAATTGCAAGATTCAGGTCCATAGATTATCTGAGGAGATACAGCAGAAGATGCTCGGAGGAGGACATAACAGACTATGAGAACAAGCTTGCAAATGACAATCTGATCGACATACTCAATGAGGAGATATCGGATAGTATGGAAAAGTTGCTTTCTGGTCTGTCGGATGAAGACAGGGACATCATTCTGAGATACTACTGGGATGACCAGGCTGTGGATAAGATAGCGGAAGATTATGGGGTATCTTCATCATCTATTTACAGCAGAATGTCCAGAGCAAGAAGTCGATTGAAAAAAGTGTAAAGGCGGTGAATTATCATGAAAAACAGGAAAGACAGAAATGCATTTGATGTTATGAACAATGTGAATGTGAACATAGAAACCATGGACATGTCGGAAGAAGAGAAGGATGCCTGTGTGAAGAGGCTCAGACACAAGATAAAGACAGGTGGAAGCGGACGAAGCCACGGATGGAAGACTGCAGCGGCAGCAGTGGCAGCTGTTCTGATCTTGTCGGGCGGTGGATTGACATATGCGGCGGAAACAGGTTCGCTGGCGTGGTTCTTTGACAGTCTGAGCAAGGAGACAGGAAGTGTCATTCCGTCAAAATATGTGAACAAGAGCTACATAAATAACGAGTATAAGGGCAGTGTAAAGGTGATAACTGATTCTGATGCCAAAGTAAGCTTTGATCTTAAGAAGGCTGCAGTGGATGGCGATCAGGTCGATATTGCGATGGTCGTCACATATGATGACTTTGACACTGAAAAATATGAAAGCTTTGATGCACAGATGCAGATAATAGAAGGTGGCGTGAACATTGTCAGTGAATATGCGGGCAGCACAGCATTTGGAGATGGGATCTCGCTCACGGATAAGCAGACAATGTCTGATATTGTATATAAGCTAAAAAAGAAAAATGCATATAAGGTTGGTGATACCATCACCATGAGATGCGACAGCATTGTATTGTTCAACAATGTTAAACAGAATGATGGTACGGTTGCCTATGAAGCGGATGAGGTGACCGGTCCGTGGACTTTGCAGTTTAAGATCCAGGATGATATGCAGGGCCATAGTGTAGATGTATCCGGCATAGGTGACATTGATAAATGTACGATAAATACAAAATGTATAACTATCGACATTGCAGAAGATTCAGATGTTGATAGCGATTTGTTGGAGAATATAGTTCTTGAGATGACGGACGATAAAAAACTCAAAGATGTAATATATGGAATTGGCAAGACTGGTGATGATGATGGAATACAGAGAATGGAGCTGGATTTCACCAAACCTATAGACATTTCACAGGTGAAAGCCGTGTGGATAAATGGAAAGAGATGTAAGGTAAATTAAAAAATAACCCGGGTACTACAACAGAGCTTCTCTCTGGTGCAATATCCGGGTTTTGATTTTTGTTAGATTTTATGAGTCCTTGATCTTGAACTTGCCGTTACTCTTAACGCTTGGAGAGGAAGTAGCTGTTTCGGAGTATCCCTCACTGTGTGATTCAATG
>USSH01000111.1 GCA_900557435.1 uncultured Coprococcus sp.
CCGTTTTGTATATATAATGGGTGAAAGAGCATGGAGGTATGGATATTGAAAGCAGCCAAATGGATAATGCGGGCGATAGTAGTGCTTGCGGTGTGCGCCATAATTGGAGTAACAGCGACATCTGCGATACTTGGGTATAAGGCCGGTAGAGAGATAAAGGAAGAAAAAAAGTCGGATGCAAAAAGTTCATATGAAGAAAAAGCTGTGGATATACCGGAGATTTTTGATAATATAGATATACAGGCTGCAAATGATATGGATGTGGATATCCAGTCCTCTGCTGATGGCAAATGTCATGTGTATTACTATGATTCTGATCAGGTTGTACATTCTGTTTATGTGGACAATGACACGTTCGTGATATCGTGTGATGATCAGCGGACGTTTGGATCTGATATAGGATTCGGAGAGGACCCATATATAACGGTTGAGATTCCGGCAAGAAAATATGACTCTGTCAAAGTGACATCGGAGTCTGGACAGATTTCGGCAAGTCAGACACTCAGATGTAAGGAACTGGAAGTGGCGGAGGACAAAGGAAATATGTACCTGGTGAATGTCGAGGCGGATACGGTCAGATTGACAAATAAGTCAGGGGATGTGAGCCTGGCCACGTTGAAGGTGAAGAATCTTTATTATGAAGGTAAAAGTGGAGATCTTTCAGTTATAAATGTCACTGCGGATAATATAAGTTTCAGTGTTGGAGATGGAAAGTTCGAGGGCTACAACCTGCTGGCAAATAAGACAGCGGCGTATGAGTCGGGAAAAGGCGACATATTGGTAGAAGGTTGTGACAGTCCTGAATTTTTATTTGCATCTGTGAAGGGGAATATATATGCGACTTTGCTTTCTCCGAAACAGATAAAAGTCGACAGCCAGGGCGGAGACGTGGATATTCCGGAAGCCACAGAAAAGTCGAATGGAATCTGTGATGTGACGACTGATTCGGGGGAAGTTTCGATCAAGTATGTAGATGATTCGGAATAAACGACGTAGATAAAAGCAATTGAACAAATAACAGAGGAATGACCAATGGAATTAGATTTTGTGGAAGCAGTAGAATATAAAAAACAGGTAAAGGAGCTGTTCATATCAGCGTTTCCAAGGGAGGAGAGACCGCCGATGTGGATGCTGATGAAACGGTGCAGACAGGGAAAAGCAAACTTTTGTGCTGTTCTGGATTCGGGAAAGTTCGTCGGCCTCACGTATGTGATAGGTAGTGATCAGGTCAAGACGTTGATGTTTCTGGCCGTAGCGGAGGATGCCCGAGATGGCGGTTATGGAACAAAGATACTCAGCAGTGTTCATGAGAAATATAAGGATGTAAAGCTCTTTCTCAATATAGAACCGCTAGATAAGAATGCACCGAATTATGAACAGAGATGCCGAAGGAAGGCTTTTTATAACAGAAATGGTTTGGATCTTCTGGATTATCAGGTGAGAGAAGCCGGTGTTACTTATGAGATGCTCACCTACGGTGAGTATGTGACCAGGGAAGAGTATGAAGATGTAATGAAAATCATGTACGGATCTCATTTATATAAGATAATAAAACGTATGTGAGATGGCGATGAGCGGAATGCTAAAATTGGGCAATGCAAATGTGGCAAGTATATAAGTATTAGAAAAGAGGCATGATCATGAAGGTTAAGATTGTACAGAAAAAAGATGAATATTCGATGGAATATAATATAGGAGATGTTCTCGAGGTGGACAGTACATGGTATGGTGGCGTCACCGTGTTGGGAAAGACGGGAGTTCCGGTATCTATAGACAAGGATGAGTACGAGGAGATTCAGTCGGCTGAAACTGCTGTACAGGAAAATGCAGAGAGTAAGGATAAGGCAGCAGTTCAGGGGGAAGCTCATGAAGGCGGTTTGAAACCGAAGGGCGCAGGAGTTTCAACAGAGAAGTTTGGACATCTGGTAGAGATAGAACAAGAGGTCCGCGGTGCGGTCCGAGATCTCATGGCTGTGGCAAATCTTGAGCCTGGAGATGTGCTTGTAGTTGGCTGTTCGTCCAGCGAAGTGGCAAATATGAGGATAGGTTCATTTTCTAGTGAGGAGATTGGCAAATGCATAGCATCTGCGATACTTGATGAACTGGCTGGAACAGGAATATACATGGCAGCTCAGTGTTGTGAACATCTGAATAGAGCGGTAATAATCGAGAAAGAATATGCGAAGGAGAATAGGATTCCGATAGTGAATGTTGTGCCGCAGCTAAAAGCGGGGGGTTCATTTGCAACAGCAGCATACGCAGATATGAAAGCCCCTGTTGCAATCGAATATATACAGGCCCAGGCTGGAATTGATATCGGAGATACTCTGATAGGCATGCATCTTGCGCCGGTGGCTGTTCCGGTTAGAACAGAGCACAGCATGGTTGGCGGAGCGCATGTGGTCATGGCGAGAACCAGGGCAAAGTATATAGGCGGAATAAGAGCGGGATACAGAGAAGATATATAATAGAAAAGACATATAATAGAGAAGATATGTAATAGAGAAAGATATGTAATAAAAGCATGTAGAGCCCAGACACCTGTGTTTGAAAGAGATTTATATTTATACGAGGAGAGACAGCATGTACGATAACATAATATTTGACTTATACGGAACACTTATAGACATACATACAGACGAGGAAGATATAGCAGTATGGAAGCAAATGTGTGAATTTTATGCCCGGTATGGCGTTAAGTATAATCCGGCGGGACTCAGATCCAGATATAAGAGACAGGTGAGGCGTGCTGAACAAGCCATGGCAAAGAAAAAATATAAATTCCCAGAGATACAGATTCTTGATGTGTTTGAGCAATTGACAAAAAAGAAAGATCAGGATGCTGATGAATGTGCTGAACTTACAGTGAAAGCTGCGCAGGAGTTCAGACAGATATCCACAGAGTATATAAGACTTTATCCTGGAGTAAAGGAAATGCTTGGAAAGCTTCGTGATGCTGGAAAAAAACTATATGTCCTTTCCAATGCACAGAGAGTGTTTACGCTGCCTGAGATTCAGAAACTTGGAATAGAAGAATACTTTACAGATATATCACTGTCTTCAGACTTTGGTGCAATGAAGCCGGATGCGACATTTTATCAGCAGATGCTTGACAGAAACCACATCAATCCGAACAGAACAATAATGGTTGGAAATGATGCGGTATGTGATATCATGGCGGCGAGACAAGCGAGACTTCATACTTGTTATATCCATTCAAATATCTCTCCGGTGGATGATGCAGAAAGAGACATAAAGGCTGACATCATGTTGGAAAAATCTGATATGGCAGAGCTTTGCGAAAAGCTGCTGGGCAGTGGACAGGAATGATGGAACGGATACTTTGTGTTTAACTGAACAGTTCACCATGCTTTTCGTAATCGGTTATTCTGGATATGGAATTGTCGTCATTCACGAAAACTACCTTTGGGGTGTGGCTTTTGGCTTCCTCAGGGGTCATAGACGCATAGCACATGAGGATTATGTGGTCACCAAGCTGAACCTGTCTGGCTGCTGCTCCATTCAGACACATAACGCCAGATCCCGGCTCGCCAGCAATGGTGTATGTTTCGAAACGATTGCCGTTTTCTATATCTACTATCTGAACAAGCTCATATTCAAGAATTCCCGCAGCTTTCAGAAGCTCAGAATCTACGGTAATACTTCCAACATAGTTAAGCTCGGCCTGAGTTACAACAGCTCTGTGAATTTTGCTCTTTAACATTGTGATATTCATTAGTTTTGCCTTTCTGCTGCCACCTGAAACGAACCTGGCAGTCTGGTCCATTTTATTTGTTATTATTAATGAAGATAACCTGTTTATAAAATAAAAAAGGGTATTAGCTTAATGATCAAAATATCTTATATACCCTAGTGTTTGTCGCAATTATAATATCATAAATTGACGATATTGCAACAGGAAATAAAATCATTTCTTGATTATGTGGGGCACATGTGCAAAAATAATTGCAGGAGAATGCAGGCTGCAATGTCTGTTGATAGAGGGAAAGGTGTGTAATGGGAAGTCAGAATTATTTAAGCATGGCATTTGAAAAAATGGGGCATATCATGCTTGATGACATGAGGATGAAAGCTTCAGATATATATAAACTGTCGATAAAAAAACAGAATAAGCAAGACTATAACCCTCCGGCATACAACGAGAATAAGATAAATATCCGTTCAGTATTTGAAAAAGGCGGGATGTGTTTTTATGTGATTCCGAAGGCACAGAATGCAAAAAAGGTGAAAGAATATTTTTTCTATCTGCATGGTGGCGGGTTTGTTTCGCAGATAAGTCACAATGAGTGGAGATTTGTTATTGATACGGTTGAAAGTACAGGATATGGTGCGGTTGTGCCGATATATCCGATCGCACCGGAGCACTCCGTAAAAGAGGCTGTGGATATGCTGTCGGGAGCGTATGAGAAGCTTTGCGAGAAAGAGGCAACTGACAGAATAGTGTTACTCGGCAATTCATCGGGGGCATGTCTGGCATTGTCTACGGCAATCCGGTTATGGCAAAACGGAATCAGAAGACCGGACAAGCTTGTTCTTTGCTCGCCAGTGCTCGACACAGAGTTTACGGACACGGAGCTGGAGATGGAGATGAGCGACCGTCACAGATTTGTGTATGGCTACTATTATACGGCGGAGATAAGGAGCTTCCTGAGACAGTACTGGGTGAAAGAATCAAAAGGATGCATGGATCTGACGAGCCCTGTATATTCGGATCTGACCGATATATGTGACGAGATGGCGATATTTACAGTGGATGAAGACATGCTTAATTGCTATGCAAGAAAGCTGTATGACAACGTAAAAAGGACGAGTACGAAGGTCAATTTTTATCAGTATTATTCAGTTGTACATGATTACTTTGAGCATCCACACATACCTGAGTGCAAGGCTATAATGAAGAAGGTAGTTGAGAGTGTAAAAGGAGACTCTGATTTTGTGCCTGCGGACATCGAGAATGATATATGGTGCAGGGCGATGATGGCAGAGCGTTATCCAAAGCTTTATGAGGATATGGAATCTATCAGGCTGGCAGACAAGATCGGGATTGAGCACAAGAACAGAAATTCCCAGTATACATTCTATGACAGAATAGTTATCATGGAGAGGCTGGTTGCTATGGACAGGCGTGTGAGAAATTTCATTAATAGATATGCGGATGGGATAGTGGTCAATGTGGGTTCGGAACTTGATACGATGTTCAGCCGAATGGATAATGGGCGCATAAAATGGTTTAATGTGGATTTGCCAGAGAGAATCGAACTCCGCAGAAAATATATGGATACGCGTGACAGGGAGATCAATATCGGCGATAACATATTTGATTACAGATGGCTTGATCAGATATCAAAACCGAGGGACACTGCGATATTATTTGTTCTATATGATATGACAAAGTATTTTGACAAGGAGAGATTCAGAGAATTCCTTGATGCGGTATGGCACAAATATCCTGGTGCAGAGGTGGTATTTGATGCAAAAAATTCAGTGGCAAAACACATGTGGAACAGAAGTGTGTTTATGGGAAGAAATAAAGGTACAATGTTGCGATTCAGTATAGATAACTGTACAAGTCTTATGTATGATTGGAATATAAAATATAAAATATTGTACGACAGCACTATATTTAACAGTGACGATCTGGAAAGAATGATATCATCCAGGGAGGCTAGAAAGTTCAGACATTCGATCAAGAATAAATATGACAAGATTGTACATCTACGTCTGGGAACGGAACACTTCCTTGTCTGAGATCCTTTGGCGTAGCTGAGTTGCGACCGGCTGCGTAAGCCTGAAAACAAGAGAATGCCGCGGTTATGTGAGACTGCCTGCAATATGTCAGGAAAATTAATACGACAATCGTTCTTTATGCTGGTACAATAATAGCGCAATAGTTATAAGTGAGGCAGAGAACATACAAATACAGACTCGGCAAATATAGGCTCAGCAAATATAGACTCATACAGAAAATATATCAACAAAGCATACAAAGAAGACACATAAAGAAAATATACAAAGACACAAAAGCTAGACAGAAAGAGACGGTATCATTATGGATAGAACTCAGGTGATAAAGTTTACCAGAAACTGGTGCGTTCTGGTTGGCATTGTATGCCTGATAGCAGGAATCATCATAGGAATATTAATAGGTAGATCGTGGGGGTTTACCACTTCAAAGGCCTCCCCGGACGCGGCGTATGAAGCCGGTTACACAATAGATGATTCAGATATAACAAGCAGTATTTATGAGAATTACTGGAATTATATTCCTACAGCATATATCAATGTCGGTGATCCTGGACCGGATGCGCTGTTGTATAAGATAAGTGACAAAGTGGAGAGAAATAACCTTGACACGGAACGCTTTTATACAGGTGATGATGGCTATATGCATTACAGTGATGACAATATAAAAGACACACTTGTCGGGGTTGATCTATCAACATTTCAGGGCGATATAGACTGGGAGACATTATCCGCAAACAAAGATATAGATTTTGTTATGCTGCGTGTCGGATTTCGCGGATATACGGAGGGCGGTCTTATGCTTGACTCAAGCTTTGAGGCCAATAAAGAAGCAGTGATCAAATATAAAGTGCCGACAGGACTGTATTTCTTCACCCAGGCAATAACATATGACGAAGGCGTGGAGGAAGCAAAGTTTGTTCTTAAGCAGATAGGCAAGATGAAGGTTACATACCCGATAGTTATAGATTCGGAGCTTATAGGCGATGATGAGGCGCGGGGCGATAACGCTGATAATGACCAGAGAACAGATGGAATAGTAGGGTTCTGCGAGACGATAAAGGCAGCGGGATATACGCCTATGATATATGCCAGTCGAAATATGTTTGCACAGTGCCTTGACATGGACAGACTTGGAGACTATGAGCTGTGGCTTGCTTACTATGCGAATGTTCCCAATTTTCCATACAAATATACAGGATGGCAGTATACGGAATCGGGAAGCGTCGATGGCATATATGGAGATGTCGATTTGAATCTCTGGTTCAAAGACTGATAAAAACAAATATAAATCCGGCGGCTTATTTTATATGAAAGTTCTTGAATCACAAGTTCTTGAATCAAAAGCCGTTACATAATATATAGAAAAAATGGAATATATATTATGGCATTAAAGATCATGATAGATGCAGGACATGGTGGCTATGACAATGGCGCGTCATATGAGGGCAGGCTGGAAAAAAATGATAATCTTAATCTTGCCCTTGCACTAGGGGATGAGCTTGAGCGCAGAGGATATGATGTAGATTACACCAGAACATCAGATGTGTATGATTCACCTGCGAGGAAAGCCCAGATAGGGAATGAAAGCGGTGCGGATTATTTCATATCACTTCACAGAAATTCGTCTTCGGAACCTAACACATATAATGGAGTGCAGACTTTGGTATATGACAAAAACGGCGTAAAGTATGAGCTTGCACAAAATATCAACAGGGAACTGGAAAAACTCGGATTCCGAAATATAAATGTCGAGGAACGTCCCGGACTTGCGGTACTCAGAAGAACAAATATGCCGGCGGTGCTCATAGAGACAGG
>USSH01000112.1 GCA_900557435.1 uncultured Coprococcus sp.
GGGTAACCATCTGTTTCTCCTGAATAGGGCTTACACCATGCTTTGGATAGAATACTATGATCTTTGTTCCCGGTACATCTGCAAATCCTGCAAGGGCAGCCTTACCTGTATCTCCTGATGTTGCTGTGAGGATGACGATCTCATTCTTCACACCATTCTTCTTCGCTGATGTTGTGAGAAGATATGGGAGAATTGAAAGTGCCATATCCTTAAATGCGATCGTTGAACCATGGAACAGCTCAAGATAATACGCGCCAGCCTTGTTCACAAGTGGTGCTATGACCGGTGTGTCAAACTTTGAATCATATGCTGAATTTATGCAATGCTTAAGCTCATCCTCAGTGAAGTCTGTGAACATCAATTTCATAACTTCATAGGCTACCTGCTGATAGTTCATCTTTGCAAGATCTTCCAGAGACACATCAAGTGCTGGTATAGAATCTGGTACAAAAAGGCCCCCCTCATTAGCAAGTCCCTTAAGTATAGCCTGTGATGCTGTTGCTGTCTCATTTGCATTTCTTGTGCTTCTGTAAATCAGTTCCATTTGCCAATCTCCTTAAAATATATTTAATCCTCTGGGGGTATATGTATCTTCAAATATTCTGCAGATCAATACATCTACAAATAATCGTGTGCATTATAACACAGGGATGTAGAAAAAACAAGGCATTCAGGCAAGCAATGCCACCCAGAATTCCAAGAATCCCAAATCATCTGTTTCATTTGCTCCCCGACTGCTCATCAATGCTTTAAAAAACACAAAACCCACCAGATGGTGGGTTTTGCTGTGTAAGTTTATATTCAATCAATCTGTAATCGCTATATTACTTTACATATACATCATAATATCCTGTTGCAAAGTTAAGAGCTGCCTGATGGCTTGAGAAGTAGATATCAAGGTGATTTCCGTTGATCGCTCCACCTCTATCCTGTACTGTATATGTGTGTCCGTCAACTATAAGCTCTGTTCCAAATTCAAAGTTGCTTGGTGCGGCACATGTAACGCCCTCTACTGCAGGTGCTCCTGATGCTGTTGTAGGATTCACCATGTTGCTGTACTCTCCACAGCAGATCGGGCATGGACAATATGCTGTGATCCAGAATGTACCGAGATATGTACCTGATGTCTCTCCATTCACATATATTACATTGTCTTCTGGAAGACCATCTGTAGCCTTCTCTGTTGACGGATTCTCTGAGATATCATCCTCAGGAAGTCCTGCTGCTGACTTATCATCAGCCTCAACTTCCATCTCTGTTGTTGCTTCTGTTGCCGCTTCTGTCGCTGTTTCCTGAGTAGTATACTCTGGAACCGGTTCCTGCTTAACTGCTTCAACTTTTGCCTCGTTAACGCCTCCGCATATAGCCACTGCCTGTCTTGTTGTCTTTTTGCTAGACAAAGCCGTAGCACCTGTCTTATTTACATCTGAAAGTGTTCCATCTGCAAGCTGCTCTGTAGCTGTTGCTCCCTCATAGTCTGCCACAGTGTCTGCATATAATGTATTACCCGCGGCTGCAATTGATACACTCTTGCTTTTTGAAGATACCATACTGTCATCTGATGATATAACACCGTACGATGAAATACCTACTGCCAAAAGCACTGCACCAATGCTTGCCTTCTTTACGTTCTTTTTAAGTGTTGTCTTTAGTGATGTCGTCTTTAGTTTCTGGGATTTCATACGTGATGAATCTGAAAACTTTTGCATAACCTTTTCTCCTTAATTTCTTTACGGTTTCGGAATTGTTACAAAACCGTTAAAATTTAACTCATGACGCTATTATAATCTCTGTCAAAAGAAAGGTCAAGCAAAGTAGTTATTTTTGTGAATATTGCATATACGTCTCAAAATCTTTAATTGCGTTAATGTAAACATGCAGCATTTCGACACCTTGTTTTTGTGAATATATTACATATAATGGTCTTAACACTTTCGAAACAAATTAGCACATTGTATATTTTTACTTTGCATTTTTTAATATTTTCTTTATTTCTTGTTACATTTTTTAATTTTTATGTTAACTTTCAAGCACTTTTTGAGGAATACTATTCTCCCATTTTTCAAGCAGATCCTCAAGTTCAAGATACGTCTCCACCTCGTTTACACGGCTTCTCAGTCTTGCTGAATCATACATTCCAACGGAATACCAGGCTACATGTTTTCTCATTTCATGTATACCCGTATATTCACCCTTAAACTCAACCATGAGCTGTGCATGACGCAATATCATCTTTTTGATTTCATGTGCATCCGGCCTCTTCGGAAGCTCGCCATACTCGTAATAGTACTTCATATCTCTAAATATCCACGGGTTACCTCTGGCTCCTCTTCCTATCATAAAGCCATCGCAATCCGTCTGTTTTCTCATATCTATAATATCCTGCGGAGTGTTTATGTCCCCATTGCCTATTACAGGTATACTGCATGCCTGTTTTACTTTGGCTATGACATCCCAGTCTGCATGCCCCTGATAATACTGCTGTCTGGTTCTGCCATGAACCGCCACCGCCGCAGCGCCGCTCTCCTGAGCTATATGTGCGATCTCCGGAGCATTTATATGTTCCGGATCAAACCCGCTTCTTATCTTTATCGTCAGCGGTATGCTTATCGCATTAGCCACTGCCTCCACGATCCTTCCCACCAGAACAGGATCTTTCATGAGGGCTGATCCCTCACCGTTATTCACCACCTTGGGCACCGGACAGCCCATATTTATATCTATGAAAGAGTAGCCATTTGCCTCTATCTTTTTCGCCATCTCAGCCATTATCACAGGATCCGAGCCAAAGAGCTGTAGTCCAAATGGCTTTTCCCTCTCATCCATCACCAATAATGGCTTTGTGTTCTTATTATTGTAATATATTGCCTTGGCACTCACCATCTCACTATACAGGATATCACAGCCTTGTTCCTTGCATAAAAGACGAAATGGCTGGTCACATACACCAGCCATCGGCGCCAGGATCAATTTATCTCTAAAATCCATAAATTTCTCCATTGCTTCTATATATAATATTGTTTACAACAAACCTCTGTGTCTTTATATATCGATTCATTTAGATATTTTTTGATTTTCGTTGCTTGTATATTTATTACTGTCTATTTCTGCTTATCCATGATAAGTCTAAGTCCGTGAAGAGTCAGATCCGGATCATACACATCTATGCAATCCGTGTTCTCGTATATCATCTTGCCAAGACCGCCTGTAGCAACCACCTTCATGTTGTCAAGACCGGACTCTTTCTTCATCCTCTTCACTATATACTCAGTCTGACCTATATACCCCATACAGACGCCTGCCTGCATACTGGATATTGTGTCCTTACACAGGATCGTATCCGGCACTTTTATCTCTATCTCAGGCAGCTTTGCCGTTCCAGTCCAGAGTGCATTTGCTATCAGTCTTATACCAGGCGATGTCACTTCCGCCTCAAATACACCATCTCCGCTTACGAGGTCATATGTCGTCGCCGTTCCAAAATCCACGGTCAAAACCGGTCCGCCGTACATATGGTACGCTGCTACTGCATCAACTATTCTGTCAGCGCCTAACTGCTTGGGATTTGGCAGCGCTATATTGATACCTGTCTTTATTCCCGGTTCGACTATAAGCGGTGTAATGCCAAAATACTTCTTTATACCATTCACAAGTGAGTGCATTATCTTCGGAACTACTGAGGCAATTATAACCTCATCTATAGCATCCTTTGACAGCTGTCTCATTCTAAGCCAGTCAAGTAGGAACACTCCATATTCATCCGATGTACGCGCTATTCCCGTTGTCATCCTAAATGTCTTCTCAAGTTTCTCTCCATCAAACAGTCCGATGGTTATGTTGGTATTTCCCGCATCAATAGCAAATAACATGATCTCTTTTCCTTCCTGATCACCAAATTTTTATCATTCTTTTATAAGACTATCAATATCCACGCCCTGTATAAATATCTTGTAGAAAAGTTCCAGGCTCTGAAACAGCTCCCTCTTCTCATTCTGCAGTTTTTTCACCTTCAATCCGCACCCTATGTCGTCGAACAGGAGATCATCATCAAGCGCTCTTGTCTGTATTCTCAGATTGCCGGCATCGTCAAACACCAGCATAAATATGCCTCCGACTTCCTGGGTAAATGCACCACACATAGCGTGAAGTTCATCTTTTATGTCATCAGGAAGCTTTGAAAATTCTTTGTTCAGATAAAACTTCTGATTATATATTGAACTGGCACATAGAACCAGCTCGCCATCCTCGGTCCTTGTTGAAATATCCATTATATCTCCTATCCTATGACATCCGCCATATCATACATACCTGCCCCTTTGCCCTTGAGGAACTTTCCAGCCTCAACTGCCCCCTTGGCAAACACAGACTTTGAGTATGCTGTATGCTTGAACTCTATAACCTCATCTATTCCTGCAAATATTACCTCGTGCTCACCTACGATCGTTCCGCCTCTGACTGCTGAAATTCCCAGCTCCTTCTTCTCTCTCTTCTTTCTCACCTGACTTCTGTCATATACATACTCGTACTGGTCTCCACAGGCTTCATTTATGGAATCTGCAAGCGCAAGAGCCGTTCCTGATGGAGCATCAACCTTCTGGTTATGATGCTTCTCAACTATCTCTATATCATATCCTGCAGGACTGAACACCCTCGCTGCATCTTTAAGAAGTTTCATAAGAGTGTTTATTCCAAGTGACATATTTGCAGACTTGAGTATAGCTACCCTCTCACTGCACTCCTTTACCTTAGTTAGCTGTTCATCGGAAAGACCTGTAGTACAGAGCACGATCGGAGTCTGTGTTCTCACACCGTAATCAAGCAGCTTGTCCACCGCTGCTGCCGCTGCAAAATCTATGATGACGTCAGCCTCGACATCGCAATCATCGATATCTGTAAATACAGGATATCCATTATCTCTGCAGTCAACCACATCTATACCAGCTACGATCTCAGCTTCAGGATCGCCCGCAACTATCCCGGTTATAACCTGACCCATTTTCCCATTACATCCATGCATAATTATCTTTACCATCTGTATACATCCTCCATATATCAGTATTTTCATTTGTTTTATATATACTGTTTTGTATTTTTTATATTTATCAGTCTGCTGAATATATTTTTTGCTTTATATTTTTTTGATTGTTTTTATTTATATATTTCTTTTGAATTCTTTTGAATTCCTTTTGATCTATATATTAGTTTGTGTATTTCTCCGTATATCAGCTAGAATATCCAAAGTTATTTCCCTACTGTATACATTACAACATGTACACCATTTTACACATTTGAGGTCTATTGTGCAATGTTTTTCATTACAAACTATGATGAAACTATGAGAACGACGCTCCGCAAATTTCTCAAGCTATCGCACAGTCGCCCAAATCTCGTGCAAGTTCTGACTTTGGACCCGTTGATCTGCTTAAATATAAAAATGTCTGCCGTCCAAGCAGACCGCAGACATTTTTATATATATTTAGTAGCACTGTACCATAAATTTAGAGTACTCCGTAGGTCTCCATAGCCTTCTTAAGTCTCTCCACATTCTGTGGCTCCATCTCTGTAAGTGGCATTCTAAGTGTACCGCCACACATGCCAAGAAGCTCAACAGCCTTCTTAACAGGGATTGGATTGACCTCACAGAATAGAGCATTGCAAAGATCTATAGCCTTAAGCTGCAGCTCAAGACTTCCCTGAACATCACCATCCAGATACTTCTGAACCATATCATGAACGTCCTCAGGGATGATATTCGCTGTCACTGAGATAACGCCCTTTCCTCCAAGTGAGAGAAGTGGAACTACCTGGTCATCATTTCCTGAATATATATCTATGCATCCATTTGCAAGACTTGCAAGTTTTACTACCTGGCTTATATTTCCCGATGCCTCTTTGATTCCCACTATATTCTCCACATTCTGTGCGAGATATACGGCAGTCTCCGGCTGAATGTTACATCCTGTACGTGATGGAACATTGTAAAGAATGATAGGAACATTTACTGAATTTGCTACAGCTGTGAAATGAGCTATAAGGCCCTTCTGTGTAGCTTTGTTGTAATATGGTGTAACAACAAGAAGTCCGTCAACACCATAGCTCTCAGCCTCTGTTGAAAGATAAATTGCTGTAGCTGTGCAGTTTGAACCTGTTCCTGCTATAACCTTAATTCTGTGATCTGCAAATTCAACACACTTCTTCACACACTCAAGGTGCTCCTCATGTGACAGTGTGGAAGCCTCTCCTGTTGTACCACATATAACGATCGCATCTGTCTTATGCGCTATATGAAACTCCACAAGCTCTTTGAGCTTATCATAATCTACATCTCCATTCTCAAGAAATGGTGTTACAAGTGCAACTGCTGAACCGGTAAAAATTGACATATTGTCATCCTCCTTGTAAATAATAGTTGATACAATATAGCGTACAGCATAAAAATGGACTGGCGAAAAGCCAGCCCATAAAAATATCACATTCTTATAAGTAGCTCTCCATCTAAATCAAAAACCTAAATCAAAATCCTAAATCAAAACCCTGATCAGAATATAAATTCAAAATCTTAAATATCGATGACAGTCATACAGCTATTAACTGCACAACCAGCAGTGAACATCATGGCACGTTCACAACTTCGGCGGTCTCTCCTTTCATCGGGAATCATATGCAACCACATGCATCATCCGGACTACTCTTAAATCCCGCGCCTCTACTATATTGTATTCAATTTAACCTTAGATAGTGCTACTATATCACCGAAAACGGCACATGTCAACCCTGTTTTACCGATGTTACGCGGGTCCCTCCTTATGAAATGTTGTGCAGGCGCATTCCTATGCGCTTCGCGCGGCGCCTGCGTGCTTCACAAGGAATCCTCCCGCTTACGCGGGTCCCTCCTTATGAAATTAATCAAGGCATTCCATTTTGCTTACAGATACCTCGTAGGCGACCCTGCTGACTACCTGATCATTGTCTATACGCTTTTGATACTCACGGCTCTGGATTCTTCCCCATATGGCAACGTGCTCTCCAACCTGAAGTTTTCCTGCAAATCTGGCATTCCTGCCCCAGCATATACATGGTATGTAATCGCTCTTTCCATAAGCTCTGTTTACCGCAAGAAGCACATCCGCAATCTCACGGCCTAGCGGTGTCATTCTATATACCGGTGCTTTGCATATGTAGCCGTCAAGATATATCTGATTAGGTCTATTGTCTTCATCAGGGTCTTCATAATCCAGTTGCTCAATCTCTCTGACAAACACAGATAGTATCAATCGATTTTTGGTCTCCTCATGCTTGTTATACGATCTGAACTGTCCTCTTGCCATTACCTTCTCTCCAATATGGGACTCATTCACGTCAAAAAGTCTATCAGATACCATAAGCGGGATCACATCATAGGCGTCGCTCAGACGGCTTACCATAAGATCGACCATATAAAATCCCTCTCCAAATATTTCGTGGCTGAATGTAAATTCCGATGCTATCTCTCCTGCCACCACTACCTGATTGTTGTTTAATG
>USSH01000113.1 GCA_900557435.1 uncultured Coprococcus sp.
CGCCGCCACCGGCGTATGACTGCCGAGACGCTTTGCACGGGTCACTTCCCGATGCTGCTGCACTTCTTTTAATTCTGCTTTCAGCTCTGCTGCATCTTTCTCCAGGTCAATTGCCTGTAATAACTCAAGAATGGCTTCTGCACCCATTCCAACACGGAAAGAGCTGCCATATTTTTCCCTTGCATCCTGATATTCCTGCTCAGACAATACCTGCTTTACAGATAAATCTGTAGAACCTGCATCCAGTACGATATAGGAAGCAAAGTAAAGCACCTTCTCCAGAACACGGGGGGACAGATCCAGGATCAGTCCCATACGGCTTGGAATTCCCTTGAAGTACCAGATGTGTGATACCGGAGCGGCAAGGGCGATATGGCCCATGCGCTCACGACGTACACTTGCTTTTGTTACTTCAACACCACAACGGTCGCAGACCACACCTTTATAGCGGATCTTCTTATACTTGCATTGGCCCCATCCATTTTCTCCGTGATACTGATGATATCTCCAACCTGAAATGCACCTGTGTTTACCGGAAGTGTGATGTCATCGAGCACTGTCTCTTTTTCCCTTACCACCTGGATATCTATATATTTCTTCACAATCAACCTCCAAATTTTTGACATTTAACAGATCTGCTTGCAACGCATTATAGCTAGTGTTTCTGCCGTTTTCAACGCATTTCAAGCAACTTCTGCATTTTCAGTCAAACGCTGATTTTCAGCCATTTGTGGGCATTTTCAGGGATAAAAAATTTGTTACCCCTGCACAAAACTTAAGCTGGAACATAAGGTGAATTTCTACCCCATAGACAAATAAAATGTAGAACATAAGATAACCGATTTTACCCCATGCACAAAAAAAGACAAGAAAACGACATGCCCGAAGCTTCCCAGGCACATAATGAATTGTTTCCCCAAGGTTGAATAGTCTCACAAAATATAGTATTATAAAATTTTATGATAAAAACTAATCCATAATCACTGTCATATGGTCCTCGAATATACCAACTTATTCACAAAAAATCCTGCCAGATACCCGGCAGGATTTTCCAAGTTTTTCTAATTGTCTAAGTCTCAGCACCAGACACTTTTAATATAAGTTCTATTATAATCTATAATCACTTTATCTCCACAACGCCTGTATCCAGGAAGAATTTGCCTGTGCTCACACTATATTCATACGCTGAATCTTCTTTATCCACGAATGAACTGTGCATCTTACCAGTCACATCCGCATAGGACACGATCACATACTGCCAGTCACAGTCAAACTTTATTGTATCTGGTATATCCCCAACATCATAGGTTTTGGCATCCAGCTCTTTATTATCCTTAGACATGACTGTAAATGTATACTTTTCTCCCGCACGTTCAAACTTCCATTCCACGTGTATAGTCATCTCATTTTCATCGCCTGACGAACTTTCACTACCCGAGAACGAAGTCGTCTTATACGACTCTTTTACATCCATTGCACCTGAGCCATTCTCTGCAGTCTGATCCGTGACCGCACACCCCATTAAGCTGCCACTCGTTATATAATATGTTCCATCTGTTCTCTCATATACCTTATTGAGGATTATTCCCACATCACCATCTGAGTCTGCATAGCTATCCTTATTGTCCAGATCATAGTACACGCATCCGTTCACTGTCCGGCTTCTGGTGACACTTCCATCTGCATTCTCATTATACCCAACATTGCTGATTCCAACACTTATACCATCAGATACCAGAGTCTCGTACATATCTTCCCCCTCGCCCGATTCGGCATAGACCATATAACATCCGTCAACATTAATGTTTTCATCTGTTATCTTAAGTGTACCTGCATCAATATCGATTTCGCACGGAACATCGGTAACTGTCCCAAGCCTTTCTGTTGTTACAAACACTCCAACCAGAGAATCATTTTCAGCAGGTTCAACTTTTGTTTTATCCGCAAGCGAGCAGCCTGAGAGCATACATATTCCAAGTAGTCCAATAATACCCACGGCAACCAGATTGCTCTTGCTCATCTCTCTATGTGTTTTTCCTGATTTTCTATCTGTTATTTTACCCCTGATAACTTTCGTCACTTTTCTCGCCTCCTCAGTCTTCTTCTATAAGTTCACCATCAAATGTCAATATGTCTCCAACATCGCAGTGCAGGTAATAACATATCTTATTGATCGTAGTAAACCGCACACCCTTTGCTTTCCCGCTTCTGAGAACCGACAGATTTGCCTCTGTTATCCCCACTAGTTTGCAAAGTTCCTTCGATGTCATATTATTCTCTTTTAAAACCCTGTCCAGAGTTACTTTGATCGCCATCCCTACACGTCACCTCAAATTCTATATATATGAATCATTTTCTTCTTTTATCGCTTTTGTCTTAGCAAGGTTTCTGACACCCATATACACAACGACAAGTATTATCAGCTCATATAATGGAAGTGATATCTTGAAATCTGCATTTGAAAGAGTCGTCATGATAAAAAGCTGAAGCACATTCTTCGAAAGTTCAAGAATCACCATGACTGATATTGCACTCTTGCTCGTCTTTGAAAGTCTCTCTGCCATGTGGATTGTTTCATCCGAATACTCATTTTCTATTATGCTGTTGCAAAGCCTGTATCCTCTGATCAGAACCCATATGACAAGAGCAGCATTTACAAGCTGAAAAATAAACAGGATCACTGCCCATCCGGCATCACCAGGCATAGCACCGTCATTTGTCCGATTTGTTCTGACAAGCTCCGGCAGTGACACACAGACAATCACAAAAGCTGTGAATACCACTATCACACATATTATCTTCTTGATGATTCCTACTATCTGAGTGCTATCCGCCCTGTCTATATTCTCCACGGTCCTGAGCACAGCATAACTTGCGAGTACCGACCATATCACTGAGCTTATTGCCAGATCCAGCATATCCGATGTTACCAGAGAGTTTCCATCGATTACATACCCTGGATTTATCATCATATATATTCCAATGAAAAGCACCGCCGAAAGTCCCAGCAACAGGTAGTCAGCATCAATTTTTCTCTTTCTTATACAGAGTACGATGAATCCAGCAAGCGGCATACATCCTATCAGGCAGAATATACATATTGCAAATACATTCTGTGCTCCGCCCGCAAGAGACATCTCCCTGAGCCACTTTGCTATGTATGCAAATGCATTTAAAACACTATTAACCATAAAAACCTCCAATCGCCAAGCAAATTATTGTTTTTCGATAATTGTCTTACCTGTATAGTACCATATAATTATCGTTTGTCAATAATTATTATTGTTTTTCGATAATTAATTAAAGTTGATACAAAATATGCTCAGCACATTTGACTTATGGTCTCAAGAATATTTATAATAATCTATATGCATTCTGATATATATGATGCATATGTTAACTATCACATTTTACTGAACAGGAGATTTTTAATGAGTGTAAATAAAGATTCAAAATACCATTCTTTATCAAAAGAAGTTTATGAACAGATCATAGGCGATCGTGAACACGGCAAGATAAATCCATATGCATGCAAGGACTCTGATATTATAAGGCGTCAGCCAGACCATGATGCCCCACATCTGTGGAGACCGGCATTCGTCATGGATGTGGAAAAGATACTTCACAACAACTATTACAATCGCTATTCTGACAAGACACAAGTTATCTCATGCTACAAGAACGATGATATATCAAGACGTGCACTTCACGTCCAGCTTGTATCCAGAATTGCAAGGACTATCGGAATGACTCTTGGACTCAATCTTGATCTCATAGAAGCAATCTCCCTTGGACATGACATCGGACATACTCCATTTGGTCATGCCGGAGAGCGTTATCTGAATGAGATCTACAACGAGCATACCGGAAGGCTCTTCAACCACAACATCCACAGCGCCAGAGTCCTTGACAAACTTATATTCCGAAATATCAGCCTCCAGGTGCTTGATGGTGTTATATGCCACAACGGTGAAATGGAACAGCAATGCTATACACCTAAGACATTTTACGCAGACGATCCATGGGGAGAATTTGACAGGTCGGTGGAGGACTGCTATACAGATCCGTCTGCAAATAAAAAACAGATCCCTGGTACACTTGAGGGCTGTATCATGAGGATCAGCGATATCATAGCCTACCTCGGAAAAGACAGGCAGGATGCAATAAAGATCGGTCTCATTCCAAATGATGATTCTTTCTCTGCCGGCAGCCTTGGATCCTCCAACGCCCAGATAATTCACAATATGACTGTCAATATCATAGAAAACAGCTACGGGAAACCTTATATAAGCATGGATCCGGATGTATATGAGACCTTCTCCAAAGCCAAGACTGAGAATTACCAGAACATATATAACAATGACAGTCTCAACGCAATGTATAATGACAACATAAAGCCAATGTTCTATTGTATATACGAAGAATTACTGAGACAGGCAAAGAGCAAAGACACTGATTCCATACTGTATAAACACCATGTCAACTACATAAAAGATGCAAATCTGTATAGCAATTATTTTGGAAAAAAAGAATTCATCGACAATTATCTCAGTCAGGATCCAAACGAAATCGTAGTAGACTTCATCGCCAGCATGACTGATGACTATTTCATAGATCTGTATGAATACCTTTTCCCAAATGGGCCATACAAGATCGACTATGTCGGATACTTTGACAACATCTGATCATAATTGTCAAAACAAATACCTCCCGGACGGATCGTTATATTCCCATCATCCGCCTGGAAGGTATTATCATACATTTTTGTAATTAAAAATAACTTTTCACTATCAATTACTGGCACTATCGACTACTTGCCGATCTGACATTTTCTCTGCAAGTTTCTTACATTCAGCCTCAAATTCATCTTCCACCTCTCGCCATGGTCTTTCGGTCACGGCAGGGACTGAACTAAGGTTGTCCGTATTCCTGTACGCCTCGCCTTTCATCAGATTCTTAAGCTCGAAGTTCATCATATCATCATCTATCTGTTTCCACATCGCATTCTCTTCTTCGCTCAGATCAGATAATCCAAAATGCTCCAGTATAACATCCATAATCATACTCTCTATCTCAAGATAATTGGACAAATGCACTTTTACCGGTCTGATTATGTCTGATATATACGCCTCGCTGGCATCATGCAGCAGACAGGCAAGCTGTAACCGCTCTGACCATCCCCTTGCCTTTGCCTCATTCATACAGTTGATGGAGTGCTGTGCCACAGAAAAGAAATAAGCCACATGCCCTCCACCGCGACACGTGAGGCTTAACGCATGCGCTATATCCTGTATTGATATGTCAGAAGCTGTCATATTCATCGGATCTATTTTGTTTCCCGTATACGTGTTCATCGTTGCCATATCACAGTCTCCTAACTTATTCATTCTATGTCAAGCAATTCAGAAATAATATCATTGAATTGCCTGCTCTGATCTATGTTGCACACGTGACCACAATGCTCTATTATTATCAGCTCCGCATCTGTCAGATCAGCTTCCTCCACGATTCCATTTATAAAACACAGATCTCCACGCCCGGAAATATATACATTCTCCTCGTGTAATCTGCTCACGAACTCATCGCAAAGTGAAAAATGCTCAATAAAAATATTCATATACGCCTTAAATTCCTGGCTGTTTAATGCCTTGGCACATTTGCAGAACACCTTCCTGCTTGTCTTGCTGACCTTCCATGGCATAAATAACTTTGCCATTATTCTGTAGACGACAGGAAATGGCAGCTTGTCGCCTATCTTAGCAAAGACATTGACAGCACGCCTGAGTGGTTTCCCAACCGTGCCAAGCGCACCCACAAGTATTGCTTTATCTATGTAACTTCCGCATCTCATCTCCATATATTTGATAAATATAGTTCCAAGTGATACGCCCATAAAAACAGCTCGCTGTATCCCCCGATCATCAAGCACCTGCTTTATCTCATCCACGACAACATCCAGCGTACTTCCCATCTTGGACAATTTCAGTTCACTGTCTCCATGACTTGGCAGAGTTATCGCCAGAACATTAAACTTCTTCTGAAGCAAGGGAATCTGATTCTTCCATACCCTGTTGTTTCCTCCAAATCCATGAAGCAGAACTATATATCTATCGGTATCACATGAGCTTTCAAAAACTTCATAATGTAACATATCCTTGCATCCCCTTGATCATTTGTATTATAGCTTTATTATCAATCTGGTATGACCTCTATATACACCTGGTCATACTTATCCCTGAGCTCCTGTTTTATCTCGTCTCTCACCTTATGAATAATACTTATATGTATCACATCCGTCTGATTTCCTATATACACCTCAACCCACAGCTTCCGCCCGGTCTGGATGACATCCAGAAAAGTGACCTCATATGGGTAATCCTTCATATGTTGATCCACTATGCCTCGTATCTGACTAAGCGTCTCTTCCTCTGGAGCAAAAAGAATAAGATTCTTGATACTCTGAAATATCTCGCACACCGGCTCTTTTATAAGAAGAAGTGCCATAACCACCGCTACTGCCGGATCAATATAAGGGGTCATAAAACGTAGGCTTGTATGCAAAAGAGCAGTCTGTACCGCAAATGCTATAGCAACTCCCATACTGCTTATTACGTCAAGCTTCCACATATACAGCTCCGCTTTGATAGTTGTAGACTCATATTTCTTACTGTAATGACCAAGTATCGCATACATAACCGCACAACATACACATACAAGAAATTCAAATACCGCTATGCTCCCCGCATCTACCTCATGTCCCCCATGAAACAACAGCTTTATATTCTCAACCATGAGATTACATGTGAGCGCAAGTAATACACTGTACTTTACAAGGAGAAAAAGCGATTCCACCTGGGCATAGCCATATGGATGTTTCTCTGTCACCGGTTTATACAGAAGCGGAACAAGCACCATAAATGGTCCTATCATGACCAGATCTGCTGAGTCGAACAGGCAGTCCGTCCAAAGCGAATGTGAATGGGTATACCATGCCATCACGCCCTCCGCAAGTATGAAGAGGACACTTCCCATAAAAGACAGACGAAGTATTCTCTTCTCTATTGCAAGCTTGTCCTTTCTCGACCTACGTTCCTTCTTCTTAGCTTCTCTTTTACTAATTTCTACATCTCTTTCATTCATTATATATTCTTCCTATGTTTAATTTCCATAGACCACAATATCATCAGTACATAATATAATCAAGTATCGGCTATTGATTTCTCATTTTTGACATGCATATTTTTTACAAAAAAGCCCCTGTAACCACCTCATGGCAATTACAGGGACTCATATTGTCTTTATTAAGCTAATTACTTACAAGTTCTGTTCGTCCGAATCCTACTTGTTAGCGATTGCAGCCTGAGCAGCAGCAAGTCTAGCGATAGGTACACGGAATGGTGAACATGATACATAATCAAGACCAATCTTGTGGC
>USSH01000114.1 GCA_900557435.1 uncultured Coprococcus sp.
ACTTGTTGCACTTCCAAATCAGGTACAGAAGCACAATCAGCTTCTTATGACACGTCCTGCATTCGGTGGTAATACAATCGCTACAATCGCATGTCCTGACAACCGTCCACAGATGGCTACAGTTCGTCCAGGTGTTATGCAGAAGCTTGACAAGGTAGCTGGTAAGAAGGCAGAGGTTATCGAGTACAATCCAGGATTCGTACCTAACAACAAGTATGTTGAGATTCTTGAGATCTCAAAGGCTATTTCAGATATCAAGGATATCATGGATGCTAAGATCCTTGTTTCAGGTGGTCGTGGAGTTGGTTCAGCAGAGAACTTCAAGCTCCTTGATGATCTCGCTGAGGTACTTGGCGGACAGGTATCATGCTCACGTGCCGTTGTAGATTCAGGCTGGAAGCCAAAGGAGCTTCAGGTTGGTCAGACTGGTAAGACAGTACGTCCACAGGTATACTTCGCAATCGGTATTTCAGGTGCTATCCAGCACGTAGCTGGTATGGAAGAGTCAGACATCATCGTTGCTATCAACAAGGATGAGGATGCTCCTATCTTTGATGTAGCTGACTATGGTGTAGTTGGAGATCTTAACAAGATTGTTCCAGCTCTTACAGAGGCTATCAAGGCAGAGCTTGCTAACAGGTAATTAACAGGCTGTTTGCTATATAGATAATTTTAAAATTATCAATTATAAAGTCCCCCTCTTGGATTTGATGTTCAAGAGGGGGATTTTTTGACGTGGAAGATTTTGACGTGGAAGATTTTGCCACAAAATTATCTCTTTTTAATCAGTTTCATAGAAAATGTAACAATATCCTGTAAGTTTGTATCTTTTTGCATTATATTTTGGATTTGGATACAATTTTGTGCTCTGAAAAATAAAAAACAGGAATAAAAAACAGAACTCAAAACAGAATTCAAAAAACAGAAATCTGCAATTCTGTTACAATCAGAAACTGGGGATCCAATACAAGTCAGAAATTAGGAATCCAATATAATCAGAAATTTGGAATCTAATACAAGTGTATTGTAAATAATACAAAAATAATGTAGTATTAACTAGTTTGAATATAGTAGATAAAGAGAGTGTGCATGTGAAGATAAGTGCGTGTGAATAATCTCAAGTGAAGATAAGTACAGTACATGCGAAAGCAAGTGCAAATGAGGATATGCACAAATGGCAGGTACAGTAAGTACGGTAAGCGCAGTAGTAGAACATGTAGAAGAGAGGTACATATGAAAGAGAAAGATAGCGTTATTGATAATGCAAAATCAACTGATAGCAGGAAAACATCTGATAAAAAAATAACATCTGATAATAAAACAATGTCTGCTGCCGGAAATCCATCCGCTGGCGAGAACAGAGAGAATAAGATGGGCGTGATGTCAGAGGGAAAGCTTCTGATGTCCATGTCACTGCCTATGATAATATCCATGTTGTTTCAGGCTATGTACAATGTAGTTGACAGTGTGTTTGTATCCAGGTTCAGCATGGATGGCCTTACGGCTGTGTCCACAGCATTCCCGATACAGAATCTGATGATAGGCGTTTTTTCAGGACTGGGAGTCGGCTTTAATGCGTTTATATCCAAGGCCCTTGGTGAGAAGAAGTTTGACAGGGCAAATGAGGTTGCCAGACAGGGAATATTCCTTGAGGCGATAGGATATGTGATATTCCTGATAATAGGTCTATTTTTTGCAAGGACATTTATGGTGAGTCAGACAGATGATGCGCAGGTTATCCAGTACGGAACGGAATATCTGGAGGTGTGTTGCTGCTGTGCTTTTGGTATAGCTTTCCAGATGACATTTGAGAGACTATTGCAGTCTACAGGTCGTACAATGTACAGTATGATAACTCAGATACTTGGTGCGGTCATCAATCTCATACTTGATCCTATAATGATATTTGGACTCCTTGGATGTCCTAGGATGGGTGTTAAGGGTGCGGCCATTGCGACAGTATGTGGCCAGTGCATAGCTGGAACTCTGGCTTTGATCTTCAATATCAAGAAGAATCCGGATCTTCATATAACTCTGAGAAAATTCAGACCACATGGGGAGATAATTGGCAAGATACTCGGCGTTGGCGTGCCATCAGTTATCATGGTTGCAATAGGCTCTGTGATGAATTATTTCCTGAATCTTATACTGTTTTCGTTTTCCAAGCTGGCAGTTGCTGTATTTGGAGCTTACTTCAAGGTTCAGAGTATGGCGTTTATGCCTGTGTTCGGATTAAACAACGGAATGATACCTATAATTTCATACAACTATGGAGCACAGAGACCGGACAGAATGAAGCGCACCATGAAGCTTGGAGTTATGGTAGGATGTTCTATCATGCTGTTCTGCCTTGTTATCATGCAGCTGTTCCCTGGCCAGATACTCAAGATATTCGATGCGACTGATGATATGCTGTCCATGGGAATCCCTGCTGTCAGGATCATGAGCACAGCGTTTATATTTGCGGGATTTTCAGTAACATGTTCGGGAATGTTCCAGGCCGTTGGAAAGGGTGTATACAGTATGATAGTGTCCATGGCGAGACAGCTCTTTGTCATACTTCCTGTAGCGTATTTCCTTTCAAAGGCAATGAACAGTGTGAATGGCGTGTGGACGGCGTTCCCTATTGCAGAAATCTTCAGCGTAATTATATCAACATTTCTTCTTCTAAGAGTTTATAAAAAGATAGTAAAACCTTTGGAAAGAGGACAGATAGAGTAAAATAAGAGAATGATATACGGAGGAAATGCAATAATATAGACATAGCGCGTGGCATTTGTGTTGTGATAGAATACTATATAGTAGTATAGTTTTCATATGATGAACGCAGTTTTGCATTTGTCGCAAATAGATGGCAGAAAAGGAATGGAAAGAGAGCGGATATGGGAAAAATGATATATATGGATCATGCGGCAACAACGGCGGTGAGACCTGAAGTGCTCGATGCCATGCTGCCTTACTTTACAGAAAAATATGGAAATCCCTCAGGCGTGTATACATTTGCGTCAAGAAATAAGGATGTAATAAATGTGGCAAGGGATATAATTGCCGATTCCCTAGGGGCGAAGCCTGAGGAGATCTACTTCACCGGGGGAGGCTCTGAGTCGGACAACTGGGCTCTTAAGTCCGTTGCTGAAGCCTTCCAGAATAAGGGAAAGCATATAATCACAACTAGGATAGAACACCACGCCATTCTTCACACATGCCGGTATCTGGAGAAGCTGGGTTTTGAGGTGACATACCTTGACGTGGACGAAAAGGGGCTGGTGAATCCGGATAAGCTGAAAGCAGCCATAAGACCAGACACAATATTGATATCTGTTATGGCAGCCAACAATGAGATAGGAACCATAGAGCCAATCAGCAGAATTGGAGCTATAGCACATGATCATGGAATTCTGTTTCACACGGATGCAGTTCAGGCATATGGACAGATTCCGCTTGATGTAAATGCAATGAATATAGATTTGCTCAGCAGCAGCGGTCATAAGCTTAATGGCCCAAAGGGAATCGGATTTCTGTATATACGGAGTGGAATAAAGCTTGGAAGCTTTATACATGGAGGTCAGCAGGAGCGTGGGCGTCGCGCTGGAACTGAGAATGTACCGGGAATCGTTGGAATGGGCAAGGCCGCCGAGCTTGCAGTACTCTCTATGGAAGATAGAATGAAACGGGAGACAGACATAAGAGATCATATGATTCATAGAATCCTGTCGGAGATACCGTATTCAAGGCTGAATGGACATGAGAAAGACCGACTTCCTAACAATGTGAATGTGAGCTTCCAGTTCGTTGAAGGAGAGACGATCCTTATCATGCTTGATATGGTGGGGATATGCGCTTCTGCAGGCTCTGCGTGCACATCGGGTTCTGTTGATCCATCCCATGTACTGACAGCTATTGGTCTTCCCAAGGAGATATCACATGGTGCCGTCAGACTTACGCTTGGATATGAGAATAACATGGACGAGGCAGATGCTGTGGTAGATAATCTCAAGAGGATTGTGGAAAATCTCAGAAAGATGTCACCTGCATATCAGGATTTTGTCAGTAGAAATAAATGATTTGCAAAATACATGCTCTTGAATATAGTACAGGATAAAAGATAGCATTAAAATAAAAATATACTACAGTTATAATTTGTTATAAAGAGGAAATGAAGTTGATTGATACAGATAAGAAGACAGTATGTGTAGGTATGTCGGGCGGAGTTGATTCGTCGGTTGCCGCACTTTTGCTCAAGGAGCAGGGCTACAATGTAATAGGAGTTACCATGCAGATATGGCAGGACGAGGACCGTGACGTGGTGAGTGCCCATGCCGGATGCTGCGGGCTGTCAGCAGTTGACGATGCCAGACGTGTGGCGTCGCAGCTCGATATTCCGTATTACGTTATGAACTTCAAGGAAGAATTCAAGAAGTACGTAATAGACTATTTTGTGGACGAGTATAAGCATGGCAGAACCCCGAATCCATGTATAGCCTGCAACAGATATGTAAAATGGGAATCATTGCTCACAAGATGCATGGCAATTGGTGGTGATTATATAGCCACAGGTCATTATGCAAGAATAATCCAGCTCCCCAATGGCAGATATACTCTCCAGGAGGCCAGGGGAATAGATAAGGATCAGACATATGCACTCTACAATCTCACCCAGGAACAGCTCGCCAGGACTCTCATGCCGGTTGGAGAATACAGCAAGCCTGAGATCAGAAAGATTGCAGAGGATCACGGACTTATGGTGGCTCATAAGCCGGACAGCCAGGATATATGCTTTGTGCCAGATGGAGATTACGCCGGTTATCTTGAGAATGAAGCAGGACTTAAGGCGGTTCCGGGAGATTTTGTAGACATACATGGCAATGTGATCGGAAGACATAAGGGAATCATACACTACACCATAGGACAGAGAAAAGGGCTTGGACTTGCAATGGGACATCCGGTATTTGTGGTGGACATCATACCTGAGACAAATCAGGTCGTGATAGGAGAGAACGGAGACGTATTCTCAGAAAGGCTGATATGCAACAGATTGAACTTCATGTCTATAGAGGATCTCACAGAGCCAATGCATGTCAAGGCGAAGATCAGATATAATCACAAGGGAAGCATGTGCACGATTAGGAAGATAGATGAAGATCTGGTTGAGGCGGTATTTGACGAACCGGTCAGAGCTGTGACAAAGGGACAGGCAGTTGTATTCTATGAGGGCGACCATGTGCTTGGCGGCGGAAGTATCTGCTGACAGTGGGTTGCAAGCGGCATCAACTGACATAAGGAGATTGCGGATGGATCATACAGGTAGAGAAGTTTTGCGCAAAGACGTCAAGGTGCGAGGATGGATATTATTTGGTATCTTTTCAGTGATTTTTGTTTTTATGATAATCACTATATGTTCTATGGTACACAATGGAGATTTTGAATTGAATAGTTTCACAGGCCTATTGATCTTTCTGACTGTTATTTCGGTTATATGCGTATGGGACGGCATTCGGATGATACGCACTCCGGAGAAGTTGCTTAACCGAGAGAATAGAAACCATGGTGGTGGTGTGTATGAAATGGCAGACAAATTGTACGGCGATATTATCTATGAGGATAAATATATTATGGTTTCACATGAGGTTATCGCATCAAAGAAAGAAAGATATAACCTTGCATACAGATGGGATGTATATCTCATAACATATGCATATAGGAGCATGAGCCATGGAAAATTGGAATACTATTGTATGCATACCGGAAATCCTGAAAATGTAGTTCTCATTATTCTGAAAGGCTATATGACGCAAAAAAGATTAAATGAAGTTCTTGACATACTCCTTAGTTATTGCCCCAATGCGATATATGGTGATCTGTATGGTGCTGGCGGCGAGTATCTTAAAAAAATGAGAAAAACAGACATTCATGATATACCACATAGTCCGTACTATACAGGCAACAATACACAGTGAGATATGAAACAAATAGAGTAGTCAGGTGATTGTCAGAATTAAAAATACAGCATAAAAAGATGAAACATATAAGCCATAGAATGGTGTATGTGTTCCATCTTTTTTATGATTCAAACTTTTTTATAATTCAAAATCCGAATTTGGAAATTTTTATTTTACAGCGGATTGAATTCCGGCTTTCTGTTCTTGAATGTGCAGTAGTATCTGTAGCCGAGTGATGTGAGAGCATCCCTTGCATATGTCTCAAAATCATAGCATAGATATTCGGGCTTGTGTGCATCAGATCCCACTGTGATGATCTCACCACCCATATCCTTGTAGAGTTTCAGGATATCCATGTGAGGATGTGCGTAACTCATATTCTTGTACAGGCTTCCGGTGTTGATCTCTATACCTTTTCCTTTTGGAATGATTATCTTGAAAATTTGTTCAAGCACATCCTTATAATCTGTCATCTTAAAGATTTTCTCACCTGATGGGCAGTATCTTACTACGTAGTCAAGATGACCATATACGTCAAAGTCATCTATCAGAGTCACGTTCTCAAGAATGGACTCGAAGTAATCACGTATACCTTCTATCTCTGTACGTCCCTCATAGTAAGCTGGATAGTATGGGTCGAGGCCCCTGACAAGGTGTGATGATCCTATGATAAAGTCCAGTTCATTTTTGTATTTATCAGCAATGTCCCTTGCCTTGCCGGCAACCGTATTCATAAGACCAAGCTCCACGCCGCTTCTCACGTCAATCCGATCTCCGTATCTGTGTCGTATTTCGTCTATCGCGGCAAAGTACGAATCGAAATCAAGCTGGAAGTCAAAACCGTCCTCCGGATTGATAGGAAAATCTATATCGTGGTGATCTGTCAGACAGATCTTTGGAATTCCAAGTTGTATTGCCTTCTGGATTATACTGTCCAGTGGAGCGGAAGAGTCGCTTGAGAACTCCGAATGTATATGCGAATCACAGATGATCATTTTCTGTATACCTCCGTTTATAATCATTGCGCTTCATATTATAACATAAAATACTGAAAAGAATATATAAAACAAAGTTGTTGAGTAATCTTATTATTATCAAATTTTTGTAGAAACATTTTTCTACATTCATAGCCCATTAGTATAATTTGTTAAAACAAGTTTGTCTATTTTGGATAGATGATAACTAAAAAAATGAGATTAAGGCTTGAAATTTATACCTAAAGAATGTATGATTAGCTTGTGTATTTAACACGATTTATTTGCTACGTTCCCGCGTAGCAGATTGATAAATACTTTTATTATTTCAAAACTTAGGAGGAATAAGAAAATGGCAGTAAAAGTAGCGATTAATGGATTTGGACGTATTGGACGTCTTGCATTCAGACAGATGTTTGACGCAGAGGGATATGAGGTTGTTGCTATCAACGATCTTACAAAGCCTTCAATGTTAGCTCACCTGTTAAAGTATGACT
>USSH01000115.1 GCA_900557435.1 uncultured Coprococcus sp.
CACCAAAGATCGACTCGATGTTCTTCTTGTAATCAGCAACAGCCGCATTCTTGACAAATGCCTGGATGGTTCCGGCGAATCCACCGCCATGTACTCTGCACACGCCATTGTCGCCGATGAACTTCTCTGAGAAGCCAAGTGCTATTGATACGTTCTGTGTGAGTGGATCCTTTGCGCTGTATATATTCTGAAGAAGCTTGAATGATGAATCTCCGCTTCTCTTTATAACATCGAGGAAATGGTCAAATTCCTGATTCTCAAGTGCTGCAACACCCTCTGCAACTCTGTCCTGCTCTGTGTAGAAGTGAAGCGCACGAAGGACTGCTCTGTCATTCACCTTGCCGCTGGCTCTCATCTCACCAACCTTGCTGATGAAATCCTCCTCTGAAACTCTGCTTAGGAGTTCCTCGCCGAAGTAATTTGCAACCTGCTTCATCTCTGCAGGGATTGCTGCGTAGTCGTCTGTGAGGTCTGCATGTGAACCCTTTGTATCAACGATACACAGGCTGTACTGATGAGCCTCAAAGTCAACAGGGACCTGCTTGATAACAGGATTGGCCTTGTCGAAGAAGTCGATATATATAAGTCCGCCGACTGCACATGCCATCTGATCCATCAGTCCGCATGGCTTGCCGAAGTATACGTTCTCTGCGTACTGTCCGATCTTTGCCACATCTACAGATGATACCTTCATGTCATTGTAGAGGCCTGAAAGGATAGTTCCTATAAGACTCTCAAATGCTGCCGATGATGACATTCCAGCTCCCATGAGTACGTCGCTTGTCACAAATGCTGTGAAACCGCCAACCTTGAATCCGTAGTCTCTGATTCCTGCAACAACGCCCTTGATAAGTGCTGTTGTCGTTCCCTCAAGTGCAGGATCCTGCTCTATATCATTTACATTGATAGCTTCCTTTGGCATATCGTCTGACACAAGCTCTATCACGCCGTCCTCTCTAGGTGCCACAATTGCTATGGCATCAAGATTGATCGATGTAGCAAGGACATGTCCATTCTGATGGTCTGTGTGGTTTCCACACACCTCGCTTCTTCCAGGAGCGCTGTAGATAGCAACCTCCTGATCTCCGAATAACTCAACAAACTTGTCAAGTGCCTTTACATATCTCTCCCTGTTGTATGGGATCATATCCTTGTCAAGATATATCTGTGCAAGTTTCTCATCAAATTCTCCACCTGATATCATCTTTTTTAACTCTTCAATCTTCTTCATTTTCTGTAACTCCACCTTTCTCCTTTTTTATGAATTTTCGTTATTTTTCTTAATGTCCGTTCTTTTGTTGTCCATATTGCGCGTCTTTTCTGCGCTATGCCGTTGCGCTTCTTGCTTTGTGAATATAATTCTATAACAACATACAGATTTTGAACATGGCATAGCGTTGCAAATATATGTCCATTTGTTAGATTGTTTTTCTGATGGAACTTATTATTGTATGTATAATCCGGTTGAATGTATGTTATACTCTTATATATTATAATGAAAAGATGTGTTCATATGCCTGCATTACAGAAAAGTTCAGATCTTATGAATTTAGAACAGTACGAAAATCTTCCAGAGGATTCCCAAATAGAAGTATTTGATGGCATTATATACAATATGGCAAGTCCGTCAGAAGACCATCAAACCATATCCATGGAATTATCAACATCAATAAACAATTATATCCGCGGTAAAAAAAGAAGCTGCAAGATTTTCCATGCACCTTTTGATGTTATTCTGTCAAACGATCCACTCACTGTTGTTAAGCCCGATATTATGGTTGTCTGCGATAAGGATAAGCTGGATGGCAAAAGATGCAACGGCGCACCAGATTTTATTATAGAGATCGTTTCACCAGGAAATCCTGCTGATGATTATATACGGAAATTATATTATTATCAGAATGCCGGGGTCAAAGAATACTGGATTGTAGACCCTAGGCGAAAAACAGTCACTGTTAATTATTTCGAGAAAAATTTTTTAAATATACAATACTCATTTGACTCTATAATCAAAGTTAATATATATGAAGATCTGTATATAGATTTTTCCGAAATCTCATCAAGATTATCAGATTAATTTCTGAAGTCAATACATTCAGAAATTAATCTGCGGAGTTTGTAAAATGGAAAATAAGATCGTAATGGAATTCCCCCAAGAGAATGACACAGACCTCTACCTGAATGTGTTCGGGCACTCGATAACCGAACCGCTGCACAAGGCAGGCCCGGCGGTCAAGACATTCTACCTTATACATTTTGTTCTTGAGGGGGAGGGCGACTTCTATGTGAAGGGCGCCCACTATCATCTAAAAAAGGGACAGGGGTTTCTGATCGAACCTGACACCCCCGCCACATATATATCGGACGAGCACCACCCATGGCGTTATGTATGGTTTGGTTTCTCGGGCAGATGCGCCCACGACACGCTGAGCAGCATCGGCCTCACTCAGAACCAGCCAATCTTCACCTGTGAGGACGGCGACAAGCTGAAGAAATATGTGTTTGACATGCTTGCCCACAACACATCAGGCCACGCCGACCACTACAGACTCATGGGCATGCTCTACCTTGCCCTGTCCGTCATCGCAAATGCACAGAAGGACAAGCTTGAGACACCATCCGGAAACGCCTATGTGAATCACGCCATATCATACATACAGAACCACTACAGTATGCCGATGAAGGTTGAAGAGTTGTCGGACTACGTGGGCATCAACAGAAGCTATTTCTCCGACCTGTTCAAGCAGTACACCGGGATGAGTCCTGTGAAATATCTGCAAAACTTCCGCATAACAAAAGCCCAGCATATGCTTACCATATCTGAGCTTTCTGTAGAAAGTATTGCATTTTCATGCGGCTACCAGTCCGCCGAGGCCTTTCACAAGATCTTCCGCAAGACCACCGGCATGTCGCCTAATGCCTATCGGCAGGAGAAACGTCAGAGAACGCTCTCAAGCCAGGAGACCATGAACAACAACAGGCCGGATTATATTGAAACGGATGATGATTTTTAAGAAATACAAGAAGGGGAAAAATGTCAATTTTTAATTTTCATAAGAACAAACATAACAGAAAACAAGAAACTACCAAAGAAGATATTTTTAAATTTATTTTGGAACAACAGAGGTTGAAATCTCCAAGTGAAATTTTTGCTTCAGGAGCAATATTTGATTTCAGTAAAACATCCAGGGTATCATTTGTAAGCGCCATTCAAAGTGAAAATCCGACACAGCTTCTGTATCTGTTTATTCAAGCCTATCATCTTTTTCTAGAAAACCCAGAGTGCGCAGGTCTTAGTGCATCTATGATCAACGTGAATAACAATGATACAAATGTAAATAGTTGGTGCGCAGACACTTTTTCATTGGCGAGCAAAGATAAAGCCGCACTACTTTTCATGCCAATTAATAATAACAATTTGCTTGCAAGAGTAGTAGGCATCATATTCAGCGACAGAGGTGACGGATATTATTACTGTATGTTGAACAAAGATCACGCTTTGCCTTCATCGGTGTTTTGCAACAAAGGAATACATGGGATAGAACAGATTGGAGAAGCAAATGGATTGGGCTTCGAGCTGATGCATAGTTTTTTTGATTGCATTAGCAAAGATTTCTATAACAAAGTCTACCCTGAATATCGCTGGTATTTTTATTTAGAAAAGAGAGGGCTATCAAGCTCTGCCTCAAAGATATATACAATCCAAATCTATGTTGATAGGATAGGTGTGGTTCCTGTCAATCTTTTAGGTAGACAGAATTGCAATGACGTTTTGCGATATCTGCGCGAAGCGGGACTCATTTCTTATAACACCACATACCGCATAACTAACTGGCCAAATGTGGAGCCCGTATGGGGACTAGATTATCATTATGTCGGTGCATTTGCGTGTGAAATAAATATAAACTGTATTTATTATGTGCAAGAATGTACAGAACCGATTCTTAATCTATAATCAATAACAAAATAAAAAGCTACAATATATATGTCCAATTACCACCATCAAATAAAAGGGATGTTTTTACATCCCCTTTTATTTGCCGGAACAGCCTTCTCCAGAATATAGATATCTGTATTTGTCATATTCTAAGCTGTTTTCACCGTACGAAAGCTTTTCTTGCATCCTATCTTATAAAGTTCGTCTGGTTGCCTCTCTCCGTATCAGGAAGTGCCACGCCTGCTGCCTTGCCAGCTTCAAAGCATTTGAGCATCCATGCAAGATTCCTTGCAAGATTCCTCATCGTCTGCATACCCTCCGCATCCAGTTCTGCCTCTCCAGGCACACGTCCGTGTACAAGATTCCAGTATGTAGAACCTGCTACAGGCATCTGTGATATGCCAAAGTATTTGTTCATCACATCGAACGATGCTGATGTTCCGCCACGTCTTGCAACTGCCACCGATGCGCCTGGCTTATACTCAAATGCTTTCTTGCCACTATAAAATGCCCTGTCCAGGAATGATAATATTCTTCCACTTGGATGAGCATAATATACAGGCGATCCAAATACGAATCCATCAGCCTCTTTTGCCTTTGCCACAAATTCATTCACCGTATCATCATCAAATATGCAGCAGCCCTTTGCACCACACTGGCCACAACCTATGCAGTCTCTTATCGGATCTGCACCGATCTGGAATATCTCATAGTCTATTCCCTCTTTCTTGAGCTGCTCGCCTACCTCATAAAGTGCACGATATGTATTGCCCTGTGGCTTTGCACTTCCATTCAACATTAAAACCTTCATATTCAGTTCCTCCTATCATTTTTCAACATCTCTTTTTTCTTTGATGTACTTGACCAGAAATACTATTGCAAGTATAAGCAAAACGCTGACACAGAATATCGTTACGCCTAAAGAATATACTGACTTTTTCACTAACTTAGCCACAACAAACACTATAGCCAGAGCTATAAAACATATAACTTTATACAAGTTATTATTCATGTCCTTTATCCCTCCATGTTAATTGCCACCGCCACCACACACATGGCAGTTACTTCTATATTATATACACTTTACTATAAAAATTTCCAGTTGTTTGTCTGCGCATAGTGAACTACGCGCAAAGCTAAAACTCTGATGAGTCGTGATTAAAATGTCTTTTAATACAAATATTTATACCTATGATTTGAACTGCTATCATCGCCTGATCGACTTCCTGTACTCCATCGGAGACATACCTTTTTCTTTTTTAAATACCCTGCTAAAGTAAAGTGGATTGTCATATCCAACAATCTTGGCGATCTCCGTCATATTGTAGGCAGAACTCTCGAGCAACATCTGGGCGTTGGCTACTCGTTTTGACATAATGTACTGCGCAGGCGTAGTACCGATGCGCTGTCTGAAATTTCGTATGAACCAGCTCACACTCATATTGTGCTCATTTGCATAACTTTCCACCACTATCTCTTCGTTATAATGCTCTCCAAAATATGCCGCCGCACGGTCCATCTCCTCTGCCATGGCTGAAAAGGTCTTTGAATCGTCCTGCCCATGCTGCCTGTGTACTGAGATAAGTATCTGCCTGAAAATGTGCTCCAGCATCTCCTCATAGTCATCTCGGCAGAGCTGCAGCTCCTGTATCATCTGTCTGAACAAGCTTCTATACTCCGCACTATCCCCGCCATAGAACATATTCACATCGTCATTTATTCCGTATCGCCTGAGTGTCTGCTTCACCTCTCCCCCGGTAAAATGCACCCAGAACACCTCCGTGTGTTCGTCTCCGTAATACACATACCGTTGCATCTGTCTAGGTCTGTAGATGACCATGCTTCCGGGACAGGCTATCATATCCTTTCCGTCTATCTCAAAATGTGCCTTTCCCGCCGCCACGTATATGAGCTGATAATCCTTACGTCCCTTAGGTCTGTAAGTCGTAAACTCCTTCTGCGTATACAGTTTATACGTTCCGCAGCTTGTTATTATGAGTGATCTGCTCTTATCCACAATGTCTAACAGAGAATTGTGAAGATATGCCGAGTTTGTGTACATGTGTGACTCCTTTCCATATGCCCAATCGCATTATTATTTCACTATTTTACACTATTTTGGAGCGTGTGCAGGCACAGTCCGTATGCTTTATACTTTTTTCTTCTGTTCATTCAGAGACTTCACTCTGCAATAGGACTTGCAGGGTGTGGCGTATCCGCCTTATAAAACCAGAATGTGTATATTTTGTCTAATTATATGCATGGACTGTTCATGTACTGTTATCTTATAATATAATTAACAAATGACGAATATACAACGTTTTACATATTAAATCATTCACAGGAGGTATTGTTATGAATATTCCACATCACTACGAAAATCTGCATATTCTTCACGAGAACACCATGCCACTGAGGAATTACTATATTCCTGCCGAGAAAGCATACAGCACACCCCTTGATTCAAGGGATCACTCGGACAGAATACAGTTTCTGAATGGAACCTGGAAGTTCCGTTATTATGACAGCATTTACAAGCTTCAGGACGAATTCTACAGTGAAGGCTATGATGTGTCCGGGTTTGATGATATTCCGGTGCCGTCCGTATGGCAGATGCACGGATACGACTATCATCAGTACACCAATGTCAGGTATCCATTTGCATTTGACCCGCCTTATGTTCCAAAGGACAACCCATGCGGAGCATATGTGACCGACTTTGACTACGATCAGAACGAGGACGCACCACTCGCATACTTGAACTTTGAGGGTGTAGATTCCTGTTTCTATGTATGGCTCAACGGCATATACGTGGGCTACAGCCAGGTATCCCATTCGACCAGTGAGTTTGACATAACTGAATTCATAAGAAATGGCTCCAACAGACTCTGCGTGCTCGTCCTCAAATGGTGCGACGGAAGCTATCTGGAAGATCAGGACAAGTTCCGCATGAGCGGTATTTTCAGGGATGTATATATCCTGAAACGTCCAGGAAATGCCGTGTACGACTATTTCATAAATACCAGTTGCGACGATATAAAAGATCCAACTAAGGCAGAGGTGAATATCGACTTCACAGCATTTACAGGATATTCCCGCGATGAAGACCAGTTTTCATCAAAACCGGAAAAAAGTTTTGATAAAAGTGTTGATAAAGCGGCTTATTCCGATATAGATATAGAAGTTACTATTCTGGACGCAGAAGGTCGCATCTGCTCATCAGACTGTGTAAAACGTGATATTTGCCCTCCAAGCGATGCCAGCACCGCAACAAATGACGGCAAAACCGCAGACAGCTCTAACAGCATTACCTTATCGATAGACTCTCCTGTTCTGTGGAATGCTGAAAAGCCATATCTCTACACCGTCATCATCAAATGTGCAGGTGAGGTCATCACCGACAGGATCGGTATCAGGGAGATAACCATAGAGAATAAGGTCGTGTACATCAACGGCATGCCGATCAAGTTCC
>USSH01000116.1 GCA_900557435.1 uncultured Coprococcus sp.
TGTGAACTTTCAACTGCAATCCTGTATCTTTCTTTCTCCTCTATGATCTGCCCTTCGATCTGTTTCTGTGCATCCGCAAGATTCTCTATCACATCGTGCAGCTCATCAACCTCCACTATATCAGATATCTTGAATCTGTGTATGCCCTCAACACCGCCTCGTACACTCTCCATCAATCGGTAAACCGGCTTTGTCACATATCTCGACAATATGAGTACCAGAACCGTCGCCATAAGCACACTGACAAGTACAGATATACATATGATATTGAATATAGCATCTCCCATTCCATACACAGAATCCTCTTTCACGAATCCACACAGAACCCATGATGTATCAGTGTACGGCACATTTGCGCTGTACAGATCAATTGCCTTTTCCACGGCATATATATCCTGCTTACCCGCCTTCACGCCATCAACCTTTGATATGTTATCTTTTTGCTGTGTGAGTGTAAAGCTCCTGGTATCTCTGGATACAGCATCATACAGCGTACCCTTGCCGGCTATAGCATGATATACACCATCACCATCCTTTATGGCAAGTGCGTACCCTGCATTCAGATTGCTGTCAAGACTGCTTACCGTGAAATAGCTCTCAAGATAGCTGACACTTATCTCTATCCCCACCACTCCATATATGGTATCGCCGTATCTGAGCGGCACAGTGTATGTTATCATATAGTGATTGTCCATACTGCTATCCCCAAGAACAAACGGTTTAGACCAGTATCCCAGATCTACCATCCTTGCACCGAAATGTTCCATGGCAGCCTCGTATGGAATATAGAAGAAATCATCACATGATCTGCGTCCGCTTCCATCAAATGTGAAATCCGTGGTCCAGGCACTGTCAAGAGATATTGACCCATTCTGGGAGAGTTTCTTACTGCCCCTCTCTAAAAGGAAATCGGTGTTTGAGGCCGTCTTATTCTGCGGGTCAGAGTCACGTATAAAGAATCCTCTGTAATCTGCTCTGTTCTGAAGCTTCTGTTCATTTGCAAGTATGAGGAACACTCCCGATGTGGTGTTGTACCGGAGTGCATCCACCATGTCAGGAAAAGTCTGATTAAGATATTGCATCTGTGCATCGTCATCCTGCAGGAATTTCTTTATATCTATCCCCTGATCATCAAGCACCTGTGAAAGTGTATCGTTTAATGGATCCTGCTCCTTGTATATGGATCTCCAGTGCTCTACCATGACATTTTCAAGCACGACCTGTCTGTTCTCAACAGTGTGGTTATCCAGATCTATCACATTTCCTGACATTTTTGAGCGTATTCCGCTGAATATCATTGCAAGCAATGGCACAAGTCCCTGAGCCACAATAACCGCAATTATAGGCACGAGGAATATCGTCATCAGTCTCTTTTTTCTATTCATAATGTACCATTCCCCCCTTCTGGAAATACCCAGGCAGCCTTACTGTTCTCCAGCAGCCTCTTGGAGTGCACTGTTAAATCCATCGTACCACTCGTCAAATGCCTCGTCAGATGTGCATTTCTCGATCACTGCCTTTCTCGACTCATCATCTGATGCCGCTGCAACCTCTTTTCTTGCCGCATCTGCCGCATCTGACATATTATAGTTTAGAACATTTCTGGCATCATATCCATTGTCAAAGTTCTTTGTGGTATAAAACATGGTACTGTCAAACTCATTCATTACCTTCTTTATGCACTCATATGCCTTGTCATTGACCTCTATACTGTCCTCTTCTATGATCTTGTCAAGTTCATCTATGTTATTTGCCTCTTTCAAAACAGGCAAATAGCCTGAATCACATATAAACTTAAGGTTATTCTCCTTCTCTGTGAACCATTTGAGAAACTCACATGATGCGTACTCATGCTCCTTGTCAGATTTGGTCACCGCCATTCCGGCACCCTGCTGGACCTTGTAATCCTCTCCGCCGGCCATGACGGGAGCATCCAGAACTACATATCCTATAGGGTATGACATATCATCTGTCTCCACCTTATCCGGGAAATAGAATGTAGAAGATGTTGACCCTGTATATGCGATGATATCGCCGGTCTTCACATCGTCAGAACGGAATTTGCCATACGCTGCAAAGTACCCCTTTACATATGGCACGTAATAATTCTCCCACAATCTCTTTATAAGGTCTTTATCTATGTTGAATGTTACCTTGCTGTCTTCAACCTCAAATATATCTCTGCCCATCTGTTTCATGCCTATTACAAAATAATTTGCCATGGCATCTCTGCCGTAGAATGCCTTTCCATCGTTTGCAACATCCGGAGTCTGAGCATCTGTCCAGTTATAATACTTCTCTGCAACGGATACCACACCCTCTATGGTAGCCAGCTCATCAAGACTGCTGCCAGTTGCCGAGGCAAATTTATCCCAATCTGTCTTGTTGATCATCATTATCTCTGTGGACTTTGCAACCGGAAGAAGATATAGTGAGTCGTCCTGGGCAAAGTAACCTTCCTGAATATATGAATCCACATATTTTGAGAGTTCCTCATCAGAAAAATACTGAGTGAGATCAGTGAGCTTGTCTTCCTTCTGGACTGCATATGCTGTATCCGCATATGATGAGAATATATCCGGAAGATCCTCAGCGCCAACAGTTCCCGACAGTGATTCACTGACAGCCTGTTCAAGATCTGACACAGATCCATAACTATAACTCTCCACGTAGATTCCCTCATCCTTACCCTTTGTGGCATTAAACGTTTCTACCAGAGAGTCAAATGTGGCCTGCTGCGTTCCGTTGTAATAGTGCCAGATCTTTATGGATACCGGATGCTCCGGATCCAGCTTAACCTTTTGTATTCCATCTTTTTCACTGCTGCCGCAGCCTGAAAGCATTGCAATTGACATGACCGCTGCCATGATCCTGGCGATTACTTTCTTATTCATACTATTCTCCTCCTTGCCTGGACGCGACAACCTGCGTGCCGTATCTTTTCTAAGATCTGAATACATATTCTAGTCATCCTCAGTTACGTGGATCAGCCCACATTTTTAAGTGCGTTCACCGTTATATCGTACTGTTCTCTTACTTTCTCAAATAATTCGTCAGCCCCATCAAGTGATCTTCCTCTGAGCTTTTCCGTAAGATCTGAGCTTACTGTATAAAGATTCTTTAGTCCAAGGTTCAGGCACACCCCCTTAAGTGTATGCGCTGCACGGAATGCGTTTTCTGCATTCTTCTCTGCAAGTGCCTCCTTCAGGTTACTATAGCTGTCGTCTTCCAAAAACTTGAGCGCAAACCTCTCTATAAGCTTTTCACTTCCAAGTCTGCCAAGCACATCCTCAAAATCTGCTCCTATTGAATCATAGCACTCCTTTATATCCATAACTGTCTCTCCCGTCTTTCTTTATATCTTTTTTATAAACCTGTTTATAACCATATCAAGCAGCCTGTCTTGTTTCTGCAGACCACAGTGGTCTGTAGAATAACGGCCAGCTATTATGCATCTGCCTTCTTCATATCATATCTGCACGCAAGCTCCTCAAAATCCTGCCTGGACTCCTTGAAACACTCTATCAGCCTCGGTGAAAATGTACCACACTCTCCGTCAAGTATCATCTGGAATGCCTTATCCTTGGCTATCGCTTTCTTGTATACACGTTCACTTACCAGAGCATCATACACATCCGCTATAGACACAAGCTGGGCAGATATCGGTATCTCCTCGCCCACAAGTCCATCAGGATAACCCTTGCCGTCATATCTCTCATGATGATGACGACATATCTCGTAACTTACCTTCTCATAATCCTCACTCCACGTTCCAGCTATCTGAGTCAATATCTCGCAGCCCTTCGTGGTGTGAGTCTTCATATACTCAAACTCCTCGGTGGTAAGCTTGCCCGGTTTTAACAGCACGCTGTCCTTGATGGAAATCTTGCCCACGTCATGGAGCGCACTGGCGGAAACTATCACCTCTATCTTATCCTGCGTCAATCCATACTCAGGATACTTCTCCGCAGCTTTCTCAGCAAGTATCCTTGTAAATCCTTTGACTCTCTTGATATGCTCCCCGCTCTCTAAATTCCGGTACTCAACCACTGTACCTAGCACATCCACGATCTTCTCATTGGTCTCTCGTATCTTTTCTGCCTGAGCCTGAAGCAGTTTATTCTTCTCTATAAGATCTCTAGTCTGAAGTTTAACCTTGTCCTCAAGATGGTTTTTGTACATGAACAGATCAGCCGCATTCTTAACTCGTCTCCTGACTGTTACGCTGTCAAAAGGTTTTCTGACAAAGTCCGAAACTCCCATGTCAAGACATTTAACCTCAACATCCCTTGTTGATTCTGCACTTATTACTATGACAGGTATCCTGTCTATAAGCCCCGTATTCTTCATATAATCAAGAACCGCATACCCATCTACATTCGGCATGATGAGATCGAGAAGCATTGCTGATATTTCCCCATTGTCATTCTTCAATATCTCGATCGTCCTCTCTCCATCCGCTGCCTGCACGATGTCGTATTGATCACCAAGTGCCACAGCTAAGATCTCTCTGTTCAGCTCGATGTCATCAACTATCAAAACTTTTTCTCTCATATGATTCTCTCCTCTGATTCGCTCATCGAATCCTCTTGTAATAACCAAAATAAAATCATCACAATTACCCACAGTAATTTTAGAAGTTATTAAGAATATTGTCTATGGAATTAATTACTATTTATATAGCTTTTTAGTCCACTTACGAGTAAAATTGTCATAAAGGGACAAATACGATTAGCATTTAGAACAAAGAAACAGCTATAAAGGGGGTATATTTTATGGATAATTTTGTAATCCTGCAACAGATGGTCGCCATAGACAGGGCTCAGAACCGAGCTGAACTCAGGTCGTCCATACAGACTCTGCTCCGGATAATCGGCAGCTATACAAAGTCTGAGCGCGTTTATATATTTGACAAGGATGAATCCACCGGTGACTTCCGCAACTCATATGAATGGTGCGCGGAGAATGTGAAACCATTTATAGAGGATCTTCAGTCAGTACATCCAAATGACATGCCATATTGGCTGAATGCCTTTGAACGTGGCGACAGCGTCATCATCGATGATGTCAATGACATAAAGGATATCATGCCATCCGAATATAGATTGTTAACTCTCCAAAATATACATTCAGAGATTTCATTCCCTATATTCTACAAGAATGAACTCCGGGGCTTTATCGGTGTTGACAATCCACATATCAAAGAATCCGAATCATTTCTCACCCTCCTTGGAGTTGTGGGCGGGCACCTGGGAAATGTCCGGGAATCACTCAGGATGACCGAGCTGCTTGAACAGCGTAACCGATCCTTGGAGAAAAGCCTTATGGATATCGAGCGCGACCAGAAGTTCCTGTCCATACTCAGCACAGATTACATATCCGTCTACTGCGTGGACCTAAACCTTGACACCATCGAACCACTGAAACTGGACTCCACAGCAAATGCGGCAAAGATAAGCGACCTGAAGGCTGGCAATGCAAAATGCTACTCCGCCCTCATAAAATCATATTACGATGATTATGTCATAAAGTCTGCATCGCCAAATTTTCTTGAACAGCTCGGCATTGAACACCTGAAAAGCCATATATCGATAAATGGCAGACTGTCATTCAGATATCAGGTCACACCGAACTCCGTAGGGCAGGAATACTTTGAGGCGGAGGCATTTCCATTTGACTTTGGATCCGGTTCAAAAGTCTTGATCGGTTTCAAGAACATAGATGACCTTATCGCCTATGAACAGAATTCAAGAAGGCAGCTGCAGGAGGCTCTCGACGAGGCAACTCTCAACAACGAGATCATATCTGCCATAAGTAAGATCTACTTTTCCATATACCGGATCGACCTCGCACTGGATATGTATGAAGAGGTCTCAAGCGACAATGAGGTTCACAGACTCACAGGACGCATGGGCAGAGCATCAGCCAAGATGAAGGAGCTGTGTCATCGCTTTGTAGTACCGGAATACCAGGACAAAATACTCCAGTTCTTTGATCTTTCCACTATATCGGAGAGACTGCACACAGAGGAGACCATAGCTATGGATTACCTCGCCAACGATGGCAACTGGCATTCAGCCCGCTTTATAGTACAGAAGAGGGATCCTTCAGGCAACGTGACCAGCATTCTTTACGCCACCCGTCTTATCAGTGAACAAAAGCGGCGTGAGCAGAACTGGATGCTGCTTGCAGAGGAGGCCAACAGGGCAAATGAGGCAAAATCAGAATTTCTGTCAAAGATCGCACACGACATAAGAACACCTATGAACGCAGTGATGGGCTTTGCGGATATAGCAAGGAATTGTCCGGACAACTCGCCCAAGGTATGTGATGCACTAAAAAAGCTTACCACATCCGGGAAATATATCGAACAGCTTGTGAGCAACATACTGAATATTACCAGCCTTGAGGACGGCAGACAGAAGCTCAACCCCTGCGAGACGTCCGTATCAGGGATTAGCAGCACTCTGAGTCATATATTTGCCCAGGAGCTTATGAACAACGAACTGAACATAACCTTCAGCTGTCATGATATACTCTATGAATACGTGATGGCAGACGGTCTGAAACTTAAACAGATATATTCCAACCTGCTGTCTAACTCCATAAAATTCACACCGGCAGGAGGAGACATAACTTTCGACCTCTCCGAGGAGCGCATCGACAACTCAAACAATATCCGCCTGGTCGCACGCATAAGTGACACCGGAATTGGAATAAAGCCGGAATTTCAGGCTGAAATGTTCAGCAAGTTTACCCGCGAGACTGACACCCGTATAAACAATGTGAGGGGCAGTGGACTTGGACTTGCCATAGTAAAAGAGCTTGTGGATCTGATGAATGGAAATATAGAAGTTAAAAGTTCTGTAGGGAAGGGAACGTCTATCACTATCACTGTGGAAGTTCCTTTCATCATCAAAGATGATCTCTGGACCGGCGACCGCGATTATGCACCGGATATAACATCTGTATGTTCCGGCATGCATCTTTTGGTTGCAGAAGACAACGAACTTAACTACGAGGTGATATCCGAGCTTCTAGGCATGAATGGTATCTCCTGCGAGCGGGCAGAAGACGGTGCAATATGTGTGGACAAGTTCAAAGCCGCAGCACCCGGCACTTATGATGGAATCCTGATGGATCTTCAGATGCCTGTTATGGACGGCATCGCAGCTTCATGTGCCATAAGAAAGCTTGACCACCCCGATGCTCAGCAGATCCCTATAATCGCGATCACAGCAAACGCTTTTGCAAAGGATATTGAGAGATGCCATCTGGCGGGTATGAATGAACACTTATCCAAGCCACTGAACATAAGAAGACTTATAAGTATCCTTTCAAAGTTCAAATAATATCAACATAAAAACATAAGCCTAAAAATAGGGGGGTATCCGTGGATACCC
>USSH01000117.1 GCA_900557435.1 uncultured Coprococcus sp.
ATCCAGGACCTTTGAAACCGCCAGTCTGACCGCCAGATAAACCTGTTTCACAACATCCGAGCCCAGAAATTCAGCTCTGAAGAAATGCCCATCTCTCTTTACCGCAATATGCATATCATCGTCCAGTTTGGCTTCAGTAAACTTCCCTCCGGAAATCAGACCCAACAAGAAGGATATGTTATGCTCGATTCCATCAAATCTGGATGCCAGATCATCAGAGATACTGTTTATCGTCTCAATGGCCTTGTCTATCGCCTTCTTCTCAGTCTCGAGGGCATCATAATCCACGAAAATAGCATCTCTTTTCTCTTTGAGTTCATAATAAGCATCCCTCTTTTCGATGGCATCATGCTCCTGGAATTTGAACATATCCAGTTTCTTATCGTGCTCCTCCTGAAATACCCTGTCTATCTCAACACGCACAGTTCTTGACTCCGTCGCCCTTCCCATCTCATAGATGGTTCGCTGAAATTCCTCCTCCGACGGAAGCTTATCGCCGTCAAATGTTCCTTTTCTGAACAGACCATCTATAATGGTTATCGCCACAAACGCGATGGTACATATCACAAAAAGCTGCTGTATAGACTTCTGAAATCCCACCAGATGAACCACAAATGTGATCACCGCAACAACCAGTATTCCCACTGCCATTATGACAAATATATTGTCTGTGAGCTTCTTTGCATTCTTCTCCTGCTTCTTTTTCTCTTTCTTTTCGTCCTCATCGTCGATGGCCTCTACCTCAAGGAATATACGACTTCTCTCCCTGTCCTCATCCTCGTCCGGTATCTCAGCATCCTTTTCATTTACAAGCTGTCTGGCCTCTCTCTTGAGCCTTGCTATCTCCATATTGTAGGCATCCAACTCATCTCTTCTGGCCTTCCTGATATCCTCGAGATCCTTATCGACATCTCCCAATTCATCCATCTGAGCTTCAAGTTCCTCTATCTGCATCAGATATTTTCTGTTGTCATATTTCTTACGCTCATTCTCAAGATATTCAATAGCAGCCTCTTTGTTTATACCACTGCAGCCTGTCTCATGTATGTTATGAAGGTACTTTTCAAGATAATCACACACCGCCTTATCGCTGCTGCCGACCTCGTCAACCGGCTCCACATTAAGTCCATCCACATATGTACTCTTATCCATATCAAAAAGTACACCTCTATATGAATTCTTCGCGGCAAGTCTCTCTTCCTTGCCACTCTCTATATCAGTGAGCGTTGCGCCATCCGTTGTCATATTAAAATTTCTCTCGAGCAAATGATTCTTACCAGCACTTGTTACATGAGCCTTGCCTGCATATCCATTTCCGCCCTTCGGCTTATAATTAGCATAATTATCCTTTTCAGATCCAAGCCGTTTTGTCTTACTTATGCCAAACAGCATCCCTGTAACAAACTCCCGCACAGTACTTTTTCCTGAGCCACTGCCTCCATACAGGACATTCAATCCCTGTTCCAGTTTTATCTCTCTGTTATTAAATTTCCCAAATTCTTTCAAAAAAAGTTTATTTATATACATTACTTTTCTCCAGTAGCTATAACAGCCTCCAGGCCATACTCAAGTGCTTTCTTGCTGACCACATCGTCCTTATCTGAGAGCTCAGCAATAAATTTTCCAAGCACATTATGGGCATTGTCTCTCATAAGACTGTCCTTATTATAATCAAACATTGTGTTATCAACAATGTCGTATATCTTATATTCAGCAGAAAGCTTCTCAAATGTCGTATCAACATTTCTACCCTTCTGTCCCTTGAGAATAACTCTGTAGATGTTCTCCGTGCCCATCTTCTCTATCTGTTTTGAGATAACACGTTCTATCTGTGCTGCGGTGTATTCAGGCTTAACCTCAAGTCCCAGATTGATATAACTTCTTTGAGCAATCGGCTCCCACTTTATCCTTGTCTCTCCATGTATTATCTGACCATATATAAAGCCATGCTTTCCCGTATCTCTGTAGGTAAGCGGCTCCGGAGAGCCCGAGTATGCCATTTTATTCTTTATCATATGCTTCGGTTTTGTGAGATAGCCAAGTGCTACATAATCAAATCCTGCATCTGCAATTTTTTTGAAATCAAATGCTCCATGCTCCTCATCACCACCGTACATGAGAAGTATATTGGATGCTCCTTCCTTTTGCGGTTCTATTCCCTCAGCAAAATTTTCAGTATATTTTTCCTGCCCGTAACTAAAGCCCGTAACACAGGTGTCTATATCTTCAAAATAAGCGTTGCTGAACTCGCCCGCAGGAAGTATCACCGTGTTTGACTTGAATCCATACGTCTCAGAAGGCGAATCCTTCTCTATATAGTCACTGCTTCCTGCCACTATGATGGTCTTAGTGTTTGTCAGCTTTGACAATCTGCTGTCAAGCTTGTCAAGCTCTGTGACCCCTGGCGCCTTATGAAAAAGATCTCCTGCCACTAGAAGCAGATCCACCTTTCTCTCCTCTGCAATATCAAGTATCCTGTCAAATGTATCTTCTATCTCCTTTGCACGGACTTCACTCCACGGTTTTCCCTTATCAGGTACCATGCCCAGATGTATGTCCGAAACATGTATAAATCTCATATCTTACCCTCTAATCGTATATAATCTAAATCAATCTGTATCTATACAGTCCATTTTCGGCATTTATAGCTTTCCTACAATTCCGTATCGTATAATCAACAAAAGTTTACCCCATATCGGCGAAAATTACAACACACGAGGTATTAAATCTTTGTGATCATCTGCATATTCCGCCTTTGTTCCTCCACCTCGTGTTCATGCAGATACTTTTTCCTGGTAGCAAGTCCGCCCCTTATATGTCTCTCCGCCTTATTTGCATCAAGCACGACCCTTGCCTGAGCCGCCAACATCGGCCTGATCCTTATAAGTCTCTCCGTTATATCTTTGTGAACCGTCGATTTACTTATCCCCATCCTGTCCGCAGTCTGCCTGACCGTCGCTCTGGTATCAATGATATAATTTGCTGCTTCTACCGCTCGTTCTTCTATGTATCCCTTCAAAGAAAAAGCCCCCGCATATTCTGTTTTATACAGTCTATGCGGGGACAGATTGTTTATGTATATTTAATCTGCTTATCAAATGTTTGCATATATCTAAACCGGAAGCTGATACACATCCATCACTTCCTCTACGAACAAGCAGGAAATCTCACCACGAATCTTGATCCGATATCCGCTCTCGATATAACCTGTATGGTTCCGCCGTGGGCATCAACTATCCATTTGGCGATTGACAGCCCCAATCCTGATCCGCCCGTCTCATTATTTCTGGCCTCATCAGACCGATAGAATCTGTCAAATATATGAGACAGGTCCTCAGGATTCATTCCTGTTCCCTCGTCCTCTATCATATAACTCACATAGCCGGGTTCCTGTTTCACGCCGAGTATGATGGTCGTGCCGGGCTCAGAATACTTCGCTGCATTCTGGACAAATATCCTGACAGACTGTTTTATCATGGCGACATCACCTTTGACATAAGCCTCGTTTTCCGTGCCTTTGAACTCGTACCTATGTGCCTCATCTATCATCATGGATTCCTCCCACACCTCGCTCACCATGCAGTTGAGATCCAATTTTTCCATGTTCAAATGCTGTCTTCCGCTGTCCCCTCTCGCCAAAAACAACAGCTGCTCAACCAATTCCTTCATGTGCTGGGACTCATTCTTGAGCGCTTCTATGGATTCTCCCAAAACCTGTTCATCTTCTTTGCCCCAGCGGTCGAGCATATTTACATATCCCTGAATCACGGCTATAGGTGTCCTGAGCTCATGGGACGCATCCGACACGAATCTCATCTGTCTTTTCTCATTTTCCTTCATATTCTTCAAGAGACTGTTAAGTGCAATTTCTATGCTCTGAAGATCCTTGTCTCCGGTGTGTATTACCTGCTCATCATCATCCGCAGACAAATGCGATATCGCTTTCTCCAGATCATCGATCTTGTTGTGATCCATTGGTTCTTTGCTGAGTTTCTCCGCCTTTACAGCCAGATCGTTCAGAGGTTTCAGATGTCTTCTGACATCCGCCGTTCTGAACAAAGCCAGAAACAGAACTATAGTTTCCATTCCCAGCAATATGATTCCGGGGATCTCTATAATATCCCACAAGATTTTCACATCATACCTGTACTTCTTCTTGTCAGACCCATCTATGATATATTCATAGGCCCCGCCGTCTTCATTCTTCTCAACATAATATTTCATTCCGCCCACGTCCTGCGGAAGCTGCTTTCTTCCCCACCAGGCAAATGCCCCGACAATAAGAAAGGCAATGATGATATCTATAAGTATCACATTGCCCACTTCTTTAAGCCAGAAGCTCATATTGATCCTTCTGGCTATCGACGACATTCTTTTGTTTTCGTTAGTTTTCTTTCCCATGTATATACTCTCTATCCATGCTTCCAGTCCATGTTTCCTGCGCAAAACTATGCATATCTACTTATATCTGTTCAATTCATACAGATCTTTGTTCATCTACGCTTATATCAGCCGTTAGCACTGCCACGTTATCACTAAATATGTAATTCTTAACCGATTATTCAACGTTCTGATCCAGCTCATTCTCTAATGACATATCCCACACCCCTGACAGTAGTTATGAGCTTCACACCAAACCTGTCATCTATCTTTGTTCTCAGATATCTCACATACACATCTATAATATTTGTCTCGCCCAGATAGTCGTATCCGCACACAGCGCTGAGCAGCTTTTCCCTGTCCAGCACAATGTCCTTGTTCTCCATGAGCGTCCGGAGCAGTTCGAACTCCCTGTTTGTCAGCTCCACGTTCTCGCCTTTTACTGTAACCTCATGTCTATCGGTATCCATACACACTCCACGGATCTCTATCCTGTGAGTATGAACAGATGCCGTCCCGCGTTTTTTCAGAGCCACCCTTATCCTGGCAAGCAGCTCCTCTATGGCAAATGGCTTTGTAAGATAATCATCAGCCCCCGCATCAAGTCCGGACACTTTGTCCACGACCGCATCTCTGGCGGTCAGCATTATAACCGGCACATCGCTCTCTTTGCGGATTCTGCGCAGCACCTCCAGGCCATTGAGTCCCGGAAGCATCACATCCAGCACAACGAGATCAAACGATCTGGACAAAGCCTTGTCAAGCCCTGTCCTTCCGTCAAATGCTTTCTCTACCTCATATCCCTCGTGAACCAGTTCCAGCTCCACGAATCTTGCAATTTTCTCTTCATCCTCCACAATGAGAATCCTCTGTGCCATATCTTTTCCCTTTCTTTTATGACGGACGCTGATATAGTTTGGTTTTGAAGTAAGCCTGTGAAATATACCTCTGCAATTATACCTATCTTCCTTCGCTTTGGCTTGCTTCTTACTTGTTGTTCACATCTGACTTGAGGTTGTCAACTGAGTCGGCTACTTTGTCACATGCGCTGTTGAGGTTCACGTTGATGTCGCCGATTCCCTCAAAATGGTATCTGCACTCACAGAAGAGACCTACAACAAGAAGTGGAAGAACTACCCAGAACGCAAGTATGAGTGCGATCACAAGCACCAGAACCGGAACATTTATCATTGTCTGGCCTCTGCGCTCTACTATGAATGAACTGTCCACGCTCTTCTTTAATATCCTGCCGCACCATTTGAAAAATTTGTCCATCATCTGTCCAAACGTCACTTTATTACAATCATTTGTATATGTCTGCTGCGCCTGCTCAAACTCTGTTGATGTCTTCTGTCCCTCGCCTGTGGTAAAGCTCTCCACTTCAGGAGCCTTCACCTTATCAAGCTTCTCAAGATAAATGATCGCATCCAGCAGATCGTAATCACACGCCTCAAGCGCATTCTTCGCATCTTCGTAACTTACACCTGTTTTTTCTCTTAACTTTTCTACCTTTTCCAGTTTATCCATGATCTTTACACCCTTTCTCATTATCTTATTTTCATCGTCTTCCGATGATCTGTCATCTTTCTTATCGTTTGTTGCTGATATCATCAACTGATGTTGTTACTATACCAACCGATGATTAATCTAAAATATGAGAAAGATTAAAATCAGATTAATTTTATAATGAATATATGGATATGTCAAAGTGGGAATACTTCCTCCACTGTTCCTGTTGAGAGTTGACGCATTTGACGGTTTGACCGATAGTTCTGACTCAAAGCAATATGTAAAACGCTCCCAAACTGCTTGATGATAACAATAAGAAGTGATATACCTAAATATGGCATTATTACATAACAGCAAGGAGACGATCAATATGAGCAAACCTGAATATAATATAAAAAATTCAAACGACGGAAGTTTCATGGCAAATGTTGAAGTTGCAAAGGAAAGCAAGAGATACGTCAATATATCGATTTCAAAAGAGGATCTCGGATGCCTGTTACAAGGTAAGCACTTAGAGATATTATTTCCTGGCGATGAACTTGACGGCCGTGGCATGATAGATATTGGACTTTCAGACAAAGAAACTAAATTTGAGATAAATGATGAAGTCAACAAATTTATGATTTAATGTATTGTTGTATATTATAGTAATCTCGATATCAACCTTCTCATTGCACTGGCACAAATAAAACGGTTACAAAATATTACCAGTTGGTGACCGATCGTCACCAACTGAACTTTATATTTATTAGTTTTAAGAATACTTTAAAAAACACCTCAAGCCGAGGTGTTTTTTCTTACTTCCAATTATCCATAACAATATACAACTACGTTCCCGCCGCAATCTTAGCCGTGGACTTCTTCACGCAGTAAAGGCATGTCGGCAATATATACAGAGTAGCCGTAACCCATGCCGTCTGATCTGCGAAACATATCGCAGTGAATCCATACGCACCCGTAAATCCAAGGCTGACTATTATCCTGGCTGCCATCTCAGTCACACCTGAGAATATGGCTCTTCCCGAATATCCAAGTCCCTGCGTCACCATACGCGCCACATTCAGTATACCGAGACTCCAGTAGAAAAATCCCATACATCTGAGGTATTTCGCAGATGCGTCAAGCACATCGACTGCACTCTTTTTGACAAATATCATAGAGAGCGGTCTTCCCAAGAATATCATGATAAGACCTGCTATCAATCCATATCCCACGGCAACAGCAATCGCCTGCCACAAGCCCTGCTTTATACGCTTTGCCTGTCCAGCTCCAAGGTTCTGACTGCAGAATACAGATGCCGCCGTTGCAAATGCGTCAAATGGACACATCGTGAACTGCTTTATTCTCATACCGGCTGTGAAGCCTGACACATACACACTTCCCAGCTTGTTATTTGCAGACTGCATGACCATACTGCCTATCGCTGTGATGGAAAACTGCAGGCCTGTCGGAATTCCCATGATGAGAAGTTCCTTCACTGCAAAGCCCTCTATCTCCCTGTCCGGCG
>USSH01000118.1 GCA_900557435.1 uncultured Coprococcus sp.
ATAATATACAAATTATAGCATATCAACTAATAAAAATGAATTATGGAACATGTAATAAGAAAAAAACACAGCACTACATAGATAACTACCACTCATCTACATAGTGCTGTGTTTTAATTTTATATTTAATATCTTCCCTGCCTAACGCCGTTTAAAAAAACACCATCTGCATTTTGAAAAAACACCAATTAATCGCCACAAAGTATTAAAATATAGAAAATCACATCATTTTTGCATACATTTATCATTAATATGTAGCACCTTTTGCTTAAAATACATTTTTGTATAGGAGATCATCCAATATCTTAATCGTGACACAGGGACACTCCTCGTTACAAAAGGAACGTCCCCTATGCTACTCCCACTTATAAGGCGTGAGCTGATAAACGTAATAATTGAGCCAATTCGCATACAAAGTATTCGCGTGGCATCTCCACTTCTTCACCGGTTTCTTTTCCGGGTCGTTGTCTGGGTAATAGTTCACTGGGATCTGTGGATTAAGTCCCTTGCCGAGGTCTCTGTGGTACTCCTGGTCGAGGGTCAGCACGTCGTACTCAGGATGTCCTGTGACAAATATGTTCTTGCCGCCGTCACCGATTATGAGGTACGGGCCAGCCACGTCTGACTCGGCTACGATCTCAAGGTGCTCATTGTTTACAATGTCCTCCTTGGACACGCCCGTGTATCTTGAATGTGGCACGTAAAATACATCGTCAAAACCGCGGACAAGCGGTGTTCTCTTGTGGAAGGTGTGATGTTCATATATGCCTGACAGCTTCTGCGGAAGGTCAAACTTCTGCACACCGTATCTGTAGTAGAGTCCTGCCTGAGCGCCCCAACAGATGTGCATGGTCGATGTGACATTTTTCTCGGACCAGTCCATGATCTCACGGAGCTCATCCCAGTAGTCAACATTCTCGAATTCCATCTTTTCAACAGGTGCTCCGGTTATGATGAAACCGTCCCATTTGCGGTTCTTTACGCTGTCGAAGTCCTCGTAGAATCTGTCAAGGTGTCCCTTTGTCACGTTCTTGGACTCGTAGGACATGGTTCTAAGAAGCGTGATGTTCACCTGAAGTGGAGTGTTTGACAGGCTTCGCATGAGCTGCAGCTCTGTATCCTCCTTCAACGGCATGAGGTTGAGTATCAGAATGTCAAGGGGTCTTATGTCCTGGCTGTGCGCTCTTCCTGTTCCCATGACAAATATGTTCTCGTCCTCTAGTGTTTTCTTAACCGGCAGATCATCATCTATTCTTATCGGCATCTCTATTCATTCCTTTCCATTTACTACTTATCCAAGCAAACATGCAGCAACATACACCAAGTAATCTAACCACAGTTACTCCTACTGTCCAATCAAGTCTAAGAAATCCTCCTCAGATATGATAGGCACATCAAGGCTTTTCGCCTTCTTGTTCTTGGATGATGTAGAATTCACATCGTTATTTATAAGATATGAGGTCTTGGCAGATACAGAACCTGTAACCTGACCTCCTCTGCTCTCTATCAGTTCCTTGAGCTGATTTCTGTTTTCAAAATGGGTGAGCGAACCGGTTATGACGAACACCTTGCCCGCCAGATCCTGCTCCGTATCAGAAATATCATCCACAAATGTCAGCTCAGCCATCAACTTATCTATGATAACACAATTCTTCTCATTTTCAAAGTATCTGACTATATCCTCGGCTATGACCTGACCGATTCCGTCTATCTCAACGTAGGCTGACACATCTGCCTTCTTCATGGCATCCATGTCATTTGCAAAATGCTTTGCCATGAGCTTGGCTGTCGCTTCTCCGACATTTGCAATGCCAAGACCATTGACAAGACGCCACATGTTCGTCTGCCTAGATGCATCCACTGCAGCCACAAGCTTGTTGTATGACTTCTCGCCAAATCCCTCAAGTTCAACTATATGGTCTCTGTGAGCCTCAAGTTTATACAGATCAGGAAGCTCCTCCAATATCTTCTCGTCTATGAACTTCTCTATGGTCGCCTCTGAGAGTCCGTCTATGTTCAACGCATTTCTTGACACATAGTGTGAAAACGACTTGAGTTTCTTGGCAGGGCAGAACTGGTTTGTACAGTAGAGAGTCTCAACTCCTGACGCTGCACCGCCTTCCTCCCTCACGATCTCAGTCTCACCGCCACATGCGGGACAAGCAGCCGGTATGACCACATTTCCACTCATGGTGAGGTTCCTCGCGATCTGCGGAATAATCATATTCGCCTTGTACACAGCGATCTCATCGCCTTCGCCAAGCGCCAATGACTTAAGTATACTGACGTTGTGTATGCTGGCACGGCTGACTGTGGTTCCCTCGAGCTCCACCGGATCAAATACAGCAACCGGGTTGATGAGTCCGGTTCTAGATGGACTCCACTCCACATAACGTAGATGGGTGATTGCCTCCTCATCCGCCCATTTAAATGCCATGGCATTTCGCGGAAACTTGGCTGTGGTTCCGAGGCTTCTTCCGTATGCCAGATCATCCAGCATGAGTACCAGTCCGTCCGATGGAAAGTCATTCTCTGTTATCTTCTCAGAAAATTCTCTCACCTTATCCGGGAGTGCTGCCGAGTCTGTCAGGTAGTGTTCTACCACGGTAAATCCCTGCTGTTCCAGCCAGTCAAGCTGGTATTTGAATGAATTGTGGAAGTCCACATCCTCACCGTCCACTAAGTTAAATGCGAAGAAATGTACATTTCTCTCTTTTGTTATCTTGTTATCGAGCTGTCTCACTGAGCCACTGCACAGATTTCGCGGATTCTTGTACTTAGACTCCGCATCCGTTATCTTCTCATTTATCGCATTGAAATCCGAGTATTTGATGACAGCCTCGCCTCTGATAGTCAGCTTGCCCTTGTACGGAATGTGATGGGGTACATTCGCAAATACCTTCGCATTGTCCGTAACTAATTCGCCCTCATTTCCATCTCCACGAGTTACAGCTTTATTTAATTCTCCATTTTCATATGTGAGAACAATAGTAAGCCCGTCCATCTTCCAGGATATGACACCCTTATAACTGCCCAACCATGATGCAAGAGCTCCAACATCTTTGGTCTTGTCTAACGACTGCATAGGATGCTCATGTGATACCTTAGGGAGTTTACTCTTTACCTCATATCCTACCTTGACTGTCGGGCTGTTGCTCATGACCATCCCGGTCTCTTTCTCCAGCGCGCACAGCTCATCATACAGAGCATCATATTCCAGGTTGCTCATGATCTCTGTATCTTCCATATAATATTTCTTTGCAGCTTCGTTGAGCTGCTTTACAAGTTCTTTAATTCTGGCTATCTTGCCATTATCGTTATTACCACTGATGTCATTATTTTCTTCAATATTTTCACTGGTATTTCTACTAATATCTTCCATACACACCCCACCAAAAATCCTATATACACTCTTTCTATCATAATAATATAGAGCACACTATTGTCATTTCATCACTCGATCAGCAAACAATCTATATTACATCCCCACGATCCGTCTAAGTTCTGCCTCTTCCTCGCGGCTGAGCTCCCTGAGTTCTCCAGGTCTCATATTGCCAAGCTTTACATTGCAGACTCTGACTCTCTTCAGGTTCACTACCCTGTAACCCAGCGCATCGCACATTCGTCTGATCTGCCTGTTGAGCCCCTGTGTCAGCACTATCACAAATGACCTGTCATCTATCTTTCGCACCTTGCACTTCTTCGTCACCGTATCAAGTATTGACACTCCATCCGACATCTTCCTGATGAAGTCCTCAGTTATTTCCCGATTCACACGAACCCTGTACTCCTTTTCGTGGTTGTTCACCGACTTCTGGATGGCATTTGACAGGTCTCCATCATTTGTCAGGAGAAGCAGCCCCTGGGAGTCCTTGTCCAATCTTCCCACATACTGAAGTCTGATCGGATAATCTATGTGATCAAATATATTATCCGGATCCTCCTTGCTCGCTGTACAGGTAAGTCCTATCGGCTTATTATAAGCCAGTATGACAGTCTTATTCTTTTGCTGTACCCTCTTGCCCATGAATGTCACCACATCCCCGGGCATGACCTTCTGACCCATGACTGCAGTCTCTCCGTTGATCGTAACCTTTCCATTCTCTATATGTGTATCCGCAGCGCGCCTTGAGCACACGCCCGCCTCGCTGAGATATTTGTTAAGTCTTATTCCGTCTGACATCTTTTTCACCTATCTTATAATATTTTTATTATATACTTCATTACTTAAATTGCATTTTCACATATATCTTTTTCGCATGCATTTTCTTCACATCTGAATCTCTCTTTAAATCCATATTTCTCTTTTCATATATGCTGAACGATCACTAATGCAATGCTCAACCACACTAAATCATACCATTTAATCCATCATTTGTGAACTGTTTAAATCCGCTGTTCATATATCTTTGTAAAGTTCTTTGTAAAGTTCAAACTAAAATCCGGTTAAAATTTTATACAAAAACACTTGATTTTTTTTATCATCTAATGTATAGTGAAACAAACGCAAAGGTGTGTTTCTAAGAATATTCTTAGGGAACACACCTTTTTTTTATTTTACGGACAGTCATCAATTTCCATGCTCACGCGGAACATTGACGCCTGCCGCAACAACTTGAGGAACTCCGGAAACATTTTTCTCATAGTTTGCTAAATAACGTTTTAAAAAGCAATTCGGCTAAATTCTATTAGAAAAAGGAAGTGTTTGATATGGATAACATCGACAGAAAAATAATTCATCTTTTACAGAGCAATGCAAGAACACCACTCAAATATCTGGCCAACAAGGTCTTCCTTTCTTCGCCGGCAGTTTCAGCAAGAATCGAAAGATTAGAAAAGGCCGGTATCATCACCGGTTACCACGCAAGTGTAGACCACGAGGCCCTTGGCTATCATATAACAGCCTTCATCCACATGGCTCTCGACCCCAAGCAGAAACCGACATTCTATCCTTTCGTGGAGGCCTGTCCAAATGTACTTGAGTGCAACTGTGTGACCGGAGCACATTCTATGCTCATGAAAGTATGTTTCCCTAACACCATGGATCTGGATTCATTCATTGGTCAGCTCCAGAGATTCGGAAGTACTGAAACCCAGATCGTATTCTCAACTCCTGTTCCAACAAGGGGTGTCGTGATCGACACAGAGGATATTGATTCATCCGAGGCAATATGATCTGATTATCCAAAAAGTAATGTGAACTCTCCACACATAAATAATGCCGGACACGCACGAGCTCTTTTCTGTCTCGTTTGCATATCCGGCATATTTTAATTATACATATTTTGGAACTTCTTGAATGTATCATCGTGTTTTAAGAGATAGTCCGTATTCTCCTTTACATACTGATACATATCCTGTATATATTTCGAAGCTGTTACTTCCTGTATATATTTGTTCTCATCATCTGACAATTGGGAATTATCTATCTTGTAACTTCCATCCGTCTGCTTCACCACATAGAACGACCTGATATCAAGCGGTTCACTGTTCACATCTTTTATTGTAAGATTGGACAATGCATATATGATGTACGCATCAGCAGTCTTTCCCGGCACCATATAGCAGGTTGTACGATTGTAAGCTGTTATATACTGTGCAGCAATCTTTATACTGCTCATATCGTCAAATTCTGACGGATCTGTAACCAGTCTCTGCAGTGTGGTCTGATCTGCGTTCGTTCTTGCAAGCAGATAATTGCTTACCAGCTGATCGATCTCGTCTATGGTACACAGGCTGTAATTTGCTCCAGCTGGAACCTCTATATTCACTGAATTATCGCGACCTGTAATGTCATCTGCAAATATTGTTGTGTTTATATGAAACACATATATGTATGCACACAGAAGAACCACAAATAATCCCCACAGCCATGCCAGCATCTTTCCCGATGGACCATAGATTCTGTCACTTTTCCTATTACGGCGTCTGCTTCTGACCGGCATATCTATATCGTAGTCATCGTCAAACATATCTCCTGTATCAGGAGCTTCATCCATATCCTCCGGGTCATCTATAACGTAATCCTCATAAAGTCTGACCTTCTTCGGGGCAACATTCTCAGATTTTCCTTCAACCACATCGCCCATATCATCGTCTGATTCATCTGATTCCTCTGACAGATCACTTACATCCTCATATTCGTCAGAGTCCTCCTGATCATCTGTCAATTCATCTTCGTCACGATCTTTATCACCGTCATCTGATAATGAATCATCTGCAGCACCGCTTTCTTCCTGGTTATCCCCAGATTCATCTTCCTCATTTTCAGAATCTACATCTTCAGGCGCATCTTCCTCAAGATCATCCGCAGATTCAGCATCGCTTTCTACATCATCCAACTCGTTGAGATTTTCATCTTTTTCATTATATACTTTGTCTTTATCCTTTTTCTTATTTTTCATATCTGTCATTCTTCCTTATATAAACTATATACTTATATAAACAATATACCTATATAACTCAATACCATATAAACTGTCAAATTACATCTTATTTCAAATAAAAAAGCGTACCAGGGCGGAGTCGAACCGCCCGTCATGGCTCCGGAGGCCATTGCCGTATCCGATTGGCTACTGGTACACAGTTGGTATGATACTACAAAATCATAACTTTGGCAAATCAAAAATCTCCACAAATGTACAGGATATATATTACTATCTTATGTACATTGTGGAGATTTAACTTCTATATTATCTCTTCTATTTATCTCTAAGATATTTATACTGGATTGTTTGTTTTTTCAGATCCGACTTTTATCATACCCTGGTTCTATTCTTCGATTATTTCTTAATCGCAAATACAACAGTTGTAAGATTTCCTGCCTTATCCTTCACCTTGAGTGTATACTTTCCAGGCTTTGTGACTGTCACAACTGACTTTATAGACTTACCATTTAATGTTGCCTTATAGAGTCCGCTTCCGCCCTTATTGTCCTTGAGTGTGATCTTCACTGACTTCTTATATATCTGATTGTGCTTAACGCCGGATACAATTGGCTTTGTCTTATCAATGATAAACACTGCAGATGTAACATTTCCCGCTTTGTCAGCAACTTTTAATGTATATTTTCCTGCCTTGGTTACTACCGCACCATTCTTGACATTCTTTCCATTCAATGTTGCAGTCCTCAGACCAAATCCACCCTTGTTGTCACTGAATGTAAGCTTTACATTCTTATTATAAATACCATTATTCTTAACGCCTGAGACAACTGGCTTTGTCTTATCAATGCCAAATACTACAGATGATACATTGCCAACTTTGTCTGTAACCTTTAATGTGTATTTACCATCTTTTGTGACCACTGTACCACTCTTGATGCTCTTTCCATTCAATGTTGCAGCTTTAATACCGCTTCCGCC
>USSH01000119.1 GCA_900557435.1 uncultured Coprococcus sp.
GGTTAGAGGAGAGCCGTCAAGGCACCGCCTCGGCTTTGCAGATGCCTGATCATATGGGGGATAGTGGAATTCAGACAACCTTGACTAACCGGTCAAAAGGTGATGGCGGAGACAATAAGACTGCAAGACTGCTACTTACATGGCTGGTCAATGAGCCGTCTCTTTTTCAGAAGCTAGATGGAATTATCAGTGAGAATGATTTCGATACAGGTGTATTTCGGACGGTGGCAGAAAAACTATTTGCCCAATATAGAGAAAAACACAAGGTTGAGCCGGCAGTCATTGTCAATACATTTCAGGATATTGAAGAACAGAGACTTGTGGCATCAATGCTGCAGACGGATCTGTCTATATATATGTCAGATGAAGAGGTGAGTGGGGCGATAACTGATGTGGTGAAGAAAGTCAAACTCGCCAGCATTAAGAAACAGTTGGAAAGCGAGAATGATATCACAAAGGTTCAGCAGCTTATAAAAGACAGAAAAAAGATAGAGAAATTCAGAATAATAATCTGAGCAATTACAAATATGTGGAGGAAAAATGAGTATGAACAACACAATGGACACGACAAACATGGATGAAATGATAAAGGTGAGCGAGGACGAGGCGGTAAATGCCAAATTTAATGCAAAGCTTCAGGACCTTCTCGTAATCGCACACAGTAAGAAGAATGTTATAGAGGACACAGAGCTGATAAGGCATTTCAATGATCTCAAGGAAGTTTCTCTTGATCTTGATACGATGCAGAAGATATTCAGCTTTCTTGAGAAAAATGGTGTGGACATACTTCAGATCACTGATTCAGATGAGGAAGAGCCGGCCCTTGATGAAGATGCCATTGCTGAAGGTGAGGATGTTGAGAAGATAGATTTCTCAGATACGGGTGATATATCGAGCACTACACAGGATCCGGTCAAGATGTATCTCAAGGATATCGGTAAGGTGCCACTGCTCAGTGCAGAGGAGGAGATAGAGCTTGCTCAGCGAATGGAAGCCGGGGACGAGCTGGCAAAGAAGAAGCTTGCAGAGTCAAACCTTCGTCTTGTTGTAAGTATTGCAAAGAGATATGTTGGACGTGGAATGCTGTTTCTCGACCTCATACAGGAGGGTAATCTTGGACTCCTCAAGGCTGTAGAGAAGTTCGATTACAGAAAGGGATACAAATTCTCAACATACGCTACATGGTGGATCAGACAGGCCATCACAAGAGCCATCGCTGACCAGGCGAGAACTATCCGTATCCCTGTTCATATGGTTGAGACCATCAATAAAGTCACAAGAGTAAGCAGAGACCTTCTGCAGAAGCTTGGCAGAGAGCCTCTTCCAGAGGAGGTCGGCGAGGTCATGGGGCTTCCTAAGGAGAGAGTTCAGGAGATCATGAAGATCGCTCAGGAGCCGGTATCACTTGAGACTCCTATCGGTGAGGAGGAAGATAGCCATCTTGGAGACTTCATTCAGGATGAGAGTATTCCAACACCTGTTGAGGCCACAAACCAGACACTTCTTCATGAGCAGCTCGACGATGTTGTCAGCACTCTTACAGAGAGAGAACAGAGAGTAATAAAGCTTAGATTTGGATGGGACGACGGAAGACCTAGAACGCTTGAAGAGGTTGGAAAGGAATTCAATGTAACTAGAGAGCGTATTCGTCAGATAGAGGCAAAGGCACTTAGAAAACTCAGACATCCAAACAGAAGTAGAAAGCTCAAAGATTTCCTCTACAACTAATTATGGTATAGATGATCAAAATTAAAAATGGAGAGACGGTCGGTCAGTATATACTATACCGACTGTAAATATACAATGAAAGATATAGAATTGTCACAGAGAATGAGAGCTGTTGCCGATATGGTGAGACCCGGCAGCAGAGTGTGCGATATTGGGTGCGATCATGCGTTTGTATCGATTTATCTTGTGGCAAATGGCATTGCGGACCGGGTCATAGCATCAGATGTTAGAACCGGTCCGTGTGCTATAGCCAGAGATAATATATCAAGGTGGAAGCTTTCGGATAAAATAGACCTAAGACTAGGAGATGGCCTGTCAACGGTGAAACCGGGGGAAGCTGACGCTATAGTTATAGCGGGCATGGGAGGAATTCTGATAACAGATATACTGGAGGCAGGGAAGACTGTAGTAGAAAAGGCGCGACAGCTTGTGCTGCAGCCACAGTCGGAGCTGGAGCATGTCAGAAGATATATATATGATAATGGCTGGACGATATCAGAAGAGAATATGCTTGTAGACGCAGGTAAATACTATGTGGTTATCAATGTCGATCTGGGCAGGCATAAAACAAAAAGTGAAGCGGTAAGTGCAGCAAAAACTTCATCCTACATCGCAGATAAAGAAAACAATAACAAGGGTAGATGTGCGGAAACTGAGGAAACTTGTAATAACCCGGATATGCAGGAAATATATTTTAAATATGGACGGTATCTGCTTGAGTGTCACAGTCCTGTCTTAAGAGAATATCTGGAGAAACAAAAAAGAACTGTGGAAGCTCTTGTTTCAGTACTTGAAAAGACAGAAACAGACAATGCGGTAAAACGTTGTCAGGAACTGCGGCATGAACTTGACTGCATAGACATGGCGCTTAAGTGTATATGATAATATATGGAAGTTGGTGGGCGGTATGAGTGAAGAAAAAAGTGTTACTTCACTGAAGGAGACAGCGAAGGAGTGGGCTAGAAAGGTCGGTATTGACTCTGTGGGAAAGTTGAATTCCATGGTAGATTCCGGACACAGTATGGAACTCGTGCTTGTGTGTGAGGCTATGCAGAGTAACTGTATATATGAAATTGCCCGAAGAATAGTTGCTGAGAAAAGAAAGATAATATTGATCTCAGGACCTAGTTCAGCGGGAAAGACCACGCTGTCACACAGACTAAGTATACAGCTGACGGCGATGGGGCTAAAGCCTCATGCGATAGCGGCGGATAATTATTTTGTAAATAGAGCGGATAATCCAAAGGACGAAAATGGAAATTATGATTTTGAATGTCTGGAGGCTATGGATCTTAAAAAGTTAAATGAAGATATGGACCAGCTGCTCTCTGGCAAACGAATAGAGATGCCTGTGTTTAATTTCAAGACCGGTGAGAGAGAATATTATGGCAACTACCTTCAGATTGCTGATTCGGATGTAATAGTCATGGAGGGAATTCATTCTTTAAATCCGGAGATGACATACGGTTTGAAGGATACAGACAAATATAAGATATATATCAGTCCCCTGAATCAATTGTATATTGATACTGATGATGGGCAGCAGGTTAAGGTGTCAACTATGGATAGCAGGCTCCTCAGACGTATGGTAAGGGATTATCGGACTAGAGGAAATGGCGTTGAGAAGACACTCTCTATGTGGAAGTCAGTCAGAAAGGGTGAAGAGAAGTATATCTTTCCATATGAAAAAGAGGCAGATGCAATGTTTAATTCAGGACTTCTCTATGAGTATATGGCAGTGGGAAGAGCTGCTCGACCTCTTTTGCACGAGGTTGCATCGGATTCAGTATATTATGATGAGGCTCAGAGATTACTGAAGTTTGTAGATATGTTCAGGGACATTGACACAGAATATATTCCGGCAAATTCAATCCTCAGAGAGTTCATAGGCGGAGGATGTTTTGATATATAAAGCCTTTGGTTATATAAAGAACGTTGAAATAATAACCTCATTGAAGTGCGCCTCATTGAAGTACGTCTCATTGAAGTACGTCTCATTGAAGTAATAAAACAACAAATAATAAAACAATAAACAATAAAAAATAAATCAATAAATAATAAAAATGGAGATGATCTATCATGCAACATGATTGTCATCTCCATTTTTATGTGATGAGTTGGACTGTAAGCCGGGTTATGTCGAGAGTGATCATCTATCTAGGAGTTATGTTACCATAAAACTCAAGCAACCTACCTGGAATGCAGCGGGCAACTGTATCATTCCACAAGTCTCCCGTGGGGGACTATATTTGGTCTTGCTTCGGATGGGGTTTACAGAGCCTGTCATGTTACCATGGCAGCGGTGAGCTCTTACCTCGCCTTTCCACCCTTACCATATTCCTGAGAATATGGCGGTATATTTCTGTTGCACTGGCCTGGGAGTCGCCTCCACCGGACGTTATCCGGCATCCTGCCCTGTGAAGCCCGGACTTTCCTCACCTGCATAAAATGCAGCCGCGATCACTTATCCAACTCATATAATCTTATATCAGAACAAGGACGAAAAGTAAAGCCCCAAATGAAATGAATTGGAAAGGAATTGGAATAATACTGGGTATAATATAGAGTGTATCTATCAATCGATCCAGATGATTAAGGTCATAAAGCTTTAATTGTTATGTGGTTTTTAATACTACTTAATACAGTTAAGAATGCTTGATGTTGATCTGAAATCATGTTACAATACGGATATTAGATGAGATGAAATACAGAAAGCAATATCGCTTAATGAAAGAAACTAAACTTATAGAAAGATAATAAAACTTATAGAAAGCAATATCGCTAAAAAAATATCGCTAAAAAATATCGCTATAGAAAGGAATATCATATATGGAAGATTTGAATTTAACCAATAAAGATTATGTGAGGATCAAGAATTTGAACCTCGTAAGTTATGGCGGCAATCAGAACTGGTCAAAATCGAAGAAGATGCAAAGAGTTGGCTGCGGCGTTATAGCGATGGCGGATCTCACCATATACCTTGCAGAGCAGAATCCTAATATGATGACAGATGCCATAAGAAAGATAAATAAACCAAAGGGACTTTACAATAAACATGATTATCTGGAGTATGTGAAATTCTTTTATGTACATTATGTTATACTTATGATGCACAAGGGAATGCTGGGTATCTCGTTGAAGCATACGATGAACAGATATTTTATGCTCAATGATATAGGGCTGAAGGCTAAGTGGAAGATGATGCAGTCGGATGAGGCTATGCTCAGAGATATAAAACACCTGATACGCAAGAACAAGCCTGTTATACTGTCTATAGGTCCAAACAGATGTAATCCGTTCGGCAAGAAGGGGATCCATATGTATGTTGAGAAAGCCGGATGCCTGAAGACATCGATACGGGAAGATGTACATTCTCATTATGTGACTGTAACCGGAGTTGAAAATGTGAAAGGGAAAGAATATCTTGTTGTATCTTCGTGGGGAAAGAAGTATTATATAGACTATAAGGAGTACAGAGATTACGTGAATAATACAGGTGACAAGTTTACCAGTGGAATACTGTATATTCAGGGATTGATTTCATAAGGAGGTAACAATGGACGCAATTGAGTGTATTAAGACGAGAAGAAGTGTGAGAAAATTTACTGATGAGAAGGTACCAACTGATGTCGTCAAAGACATAGTTGAACTTGCATCCTATTCTCCATCATGGAAGAATACACAGGTGATCAGATACATTCTGGTTGAGGATGAGGATGTTATAGCAAGGATTGCCGCAGAGGGTGTTATGGATTTTCCGTTGAACCAGAAAACGGTCAGCAGGGCGAAGCAGCTCATGGTGATCACAAAGAAAGATGGAATATGTGGATTTGAGAAGAACGGGGAGGCAAGCACCAGCAAAGGAAGCGGCTGGGAGATGTTTGATGCAGGTATAGCTGCCCAGACATTCTGTCTCGCTGCACATGATAAAGGTGTTGGAACGGTCATTCTTGGAATCTTTGATGACGCAAAGGTTGGGGAGATTGTAGGAATACCTGAGGGTCAGACTGTTGCAACAGTTATAGCAATGGGATATCCGGTATTTGCACCTGATATGCCGCCAAGGAAATCAGTTGATGAGCTGTTTAGCGTTAGATAATAGAATAGGATTATAAGATTGATGTAAGCTGCACTTTAGTATACACTAAGTGCAGCTTTTTTTTGAAGATATATTGTGATGTAAGAATGAATAAAAGAATGAAAGAATGGATGATAGAGAGAACTGCTAAAAGCGCTGTTGGTGCGCCTGTTTATTACGGTGATAAGGAGGCTGAAAATGAGTAAAATAATCTCTTCAAAGGCGGATGTGTTGAAAAGTTTATATGGACAATTAAAATTTTCAAGAATAGAAAAAATGATGATCGTGACAGGAGAGGAATTTGGCACAGATCCATCTGGTGCAGCGGAAGCTGTTGCCAGAGAATTTGAAGGAAGAAAGATTGTGGTCAGAAGTTCTTCGTCCGCCGAGGATGGCATGAATAGTTCAAATGCAGGACACTTTGAGAGTATTTTGAATGTCGATTCAAGTGATAGGGAAAAAGTTAAAGAGGCTGTGCGGTTGGTGCTGGAATCATATAAAATGGACATAGATGACATTTCAGGAGAGCAGGTATTGCTGCAGACTCAGACAGATGATATACGCTGCAGTGGTGTTATATTTTCCAGAGAATTAAAAAAGAACAGACCATATTATGCGATAAGTTATGATGAGGAGTCTACGGATGCAGTGACAAGTGGACGTGGCGGAAAGACTGTGTACATTCTCAGAAATGTGGAAGAAAAAAGTTTGCCAGATTACTGGGCAGCCCTTATAAAATCCATGAGAGAACTTGAAGGCATATTTCAGGAGTATCCGATTGATGTAGAATTTGCCGTGAATTCGCACAATATCGTAACGATATTTCAGGTCAGACCACTGGCGGCAAGTATAAAAGCTGCCAGAAGTCCCATATCGGATGAAGAGATATTTGAAGCAGCCAAAAGAGCTGGACAGGCGTATAGCAGTATAAGCGATAAGCTGGGTGACCGAAATACGATATTGTCAGATATGGCATTTTGGAATCCTGCGGAGATGATCGGAGAGAATCCACACCCGCTTGATTATTCGCTGTACAGGGAGATTATAACGTCATCAGCATGGAATCAGGGACTTAGCTATATTGGATATAAAGAAGTAGATGGCGATCTGATGTATAAACTTGGCAATAAGCCATATATATCGCTGAAAAAATCATTCCTTGGACTTATGCCTGACGATGTTGACGACAGGCTGGAGAAGAAACTTCTTGAATATTATGATCAAAAGTTGATAGCAGATCCGGCGGCTCATGATAAGATTGAGTTTGAGATAGCTTTTTCAGAGTATGATTTCGCCACTGAAGATAAGCTGAAGGAATTGGCTGGGTATGGATTTGACCGCTCAGATATAGAGGATCTGTCGGATTCACTTTTTAACCTGACGAATAATGCAATATGCAATTTCTCTAGAAATAGGATGAAGGATCTGAGGGCGCTGAATGGTCTTCGTGTTCATCGCGAAAACATAAGGAGCAACTGGCTGATGGCTCACAATGATGTGATAACGTTGCTTCAATATTTTGTCCAGCTTATAGAGAGCATAAAGCA
>USSH01000120.1 GCA_900557435.1 uncultured Coprococcus sp.
TGACACTCCATGCCCATAAGCATCGCCTTTTTATTTATGACATGGTATTGTTTTTCTTCATTTTCGCACTCAAACTTTAGAATTATTTTATAAAACTGCATATCATACGCCTCCCATAAAATATTTGTTCTTTATGGGAACTGTACAGCACCGGATGCTGAAATATTGGAGCATAGAAAAAGGCATCCTGACTTTTTGCAGGATGCCCCATGTTACTTTTCCAATACCTTTTTTCTTATTTTATCATTAGCCTTTCTCTCTGCTTTTGATTGTCTGATCCAGACATCATTTTCCCATTCATATTTTGACTTATCGCCCTTTTCTTTGAATGACTGAGAGTCTGTCACACAATCTTCCATCTTTTTGTAGTCTTTCGCTGTGCTCCAGGTGTATCCTTCCTTATTTTCTTTAAATTTCGACTCCTTTAATATGTATCTGTCAACAGGAATGTGATAACGATCACTGTCTGCAAACTTCTCATAAGGATTTTCTCCACCGACAAATTCTTTCTTTATAGTGTATATAATGCAAAGATACTTATATGACATGTTCACCCATTTCTGAATGTGTCCCTGATTTATGCCATATTCTTTTTTCCCGGATTCAGCATTCTTTTTGCGCTCAGAATTTTTTTCATCACATTTATCTCTGATAGCCTTTATCTCTTTGTTTTCATAAAATTCATTAATAAGTGTAGCTGCATCCTTTTCCACTCCTATATTATCCATAAGCAATTTTGTTCCAATTTCTCTGAACGTTTTTTCATCAGGCGAATCCAGCTCCGGCAAACGCAAAACATGTCTGGCGGCATCTCCATAAGCCTTGTTTATCGCTGCATATTTTATCTCCTTTTCACAGTCTCCGTCTAAATCATCCAAAGATAAACCCCAATAGCTGTACAAAAGAAAATCCATGGCGACTTTCTTATAATCTGATCGTCCATCACTCATAATATTCTACTCCTTCATGCAATTTATGTATCAATTTCATCTGGTATTGAAAACTCATCAAGTTCTTCTCTTTTCTTATCATCAGCCATTTCTCTTAAATAGAGTTCATAACATGAATTTGCATCTAATAAACAAGAACCATTCAACGCCATTTTAACTTTTTTATATTTTCGAACACACTCTTCATGATAGAGTCCATTAATAATATTTAACGCCTCTATTTCGAGTATATCACACTTTTCCTGCAGTTCTATTCTCAGTTTTCTTCTTTCTCCTATATCACGGCATTCATTTTTATCGATTGCTAGTGCCCGTCGCCTGTACTCCTGGCAGATCTCAATAGTCAGCCATTCGGCATCCTGCCTGTGTTTATATATGGAATAAGATTTCTGCTCTTTTTGATCTTTTACTTGTTTTGAAACTTCCACTTTTGTTTTTTGTGGTTTTCTTGCCATCTCGCATACCTCCTTTATATCTAAGGAAAAGATATAAAAGCGTATGCGTTTATTTTGGTACATAAAAAGGCAGATGCATTACTGCACCTGCCTTCCTCTCAATTACTGCTCATACTTTGACACTGCTTCTCTTAATGAGTCTTTGATCTTTTGGACTATGTCCTCAGGCTCAAGGACCACAACATCAGGAGCAAAACTCTTGGCATACTGAATCATAGCCTGTTCGTTTACCGTTGCTGTGACTATTACCGAATCGCCGTCTTCTCTCATGGTAACATCATGTCCCAGTACATCAAGTACATCGCTGATCATCGGTTTGTTTATCCTGAATTTAATCCGCCTGTTCTCACCGGCAAACATGTAGATATGTTCATTCATATATTGATTGATGTTTAATTTCCTGCCATCAGAACCCTGAAGTTTGTTAAAAGGTTTGCCCATTTCATCAGTGATCTCAATATCACATATTCGATCGATCCTATAGTTGGAAATATCGTCATATTTATCAAAATTACAAATAAGATAATACTTTCCTTCCTTGGCTGCCATTCTGTACGGAGTTACCAGATATTCAATCTGTTCACCGCTTGGTCTGGTTTTCTTATGAGGTTTCTTGTCCACGCCATAATTCATGTATTTGAACCTGATCTTCCTGTTTTTCTCAATTGCCTCATCGATCACCTCAATATTGTAGAAAATAGTTCCATTATATGATACCTGATCTCTTTCCGCGGAAAGATATTTTATCCTGGAACTGAAATATTTACTTGCCAACCCGTCAAGCTTTTTTACGAGATCCTGTTTCTGATTGTTTGGAATCTGCCTTGAGAACAGCACCGCATCGACAAGCAGCCTCAGCTCCCCTTCTGTAAAGTCTCGTTCAAGATAATAGCCTGTAACAATATTATTCTGGATCATTTCCCCGGTATTCTTATCAACATATGATCGAGCTTTCTCTGTATATCCAATCGAATAACCACAATCAATAAGCATATCTATATTTCGTTTAACAGTCTTTCTGTCAGCAGTCATATCATATTCTTTCTCAAGAATATCTATTATCTCTTTCTGGCTGATAACATGATTTTCATCTGTGTATTTCTTAAGGATCTCAATAATGTTCACTACGATCATTTTCTTGTTATCCATATGTTTCCTCCTTTTGGGACGTTCCTTCTGTCACGAGGAGTGTCCCCTGTATTAGTCGCGTAAGAATTTCTCTTTATTCCAGACTCTCCGCAATGCAGTCAGCCCATTCCTCCAGATCGCCCTCATGCCTGTTCTCGCCGCTCATGTAGAAACTGGCTACTATAAGTTTCTTTCCTTTCCTCATGGCCACGCTCTCTGAGCCGTCCCAATAAGCATCTACATCATCCAGCCCAGCTATCTTCATATCAATTTTCTCATAGTCAGACTGATGCTTTGCCCTCTGCACATAAGCCTGATAAAGTTTATCTGCCAGCCACTCATTTTTAGCCTCGTGATAGGTTATCACCAATCCACCATGACATATATTTCCATCTGTGTAAACTATATCGCCATACTCATAAACCTTATAATTTTCAGGCCACAGAATATCAGACCATTCACTTATCGTATTCACGTCATCATCGACATTATCTACCTTCTGGATATCATCGCAGGAAGCCAGATCAGTTATTGTCCGAAACGAAACTTCTCCCTGATATTCGGAAAGCGGCATCTGATTTCTATCTGTGCCATCACTCAGTATAAACATACATCCAAACACTATCATTGCCACATATGCAATTATTCCAACAACGGCCTTTACGATGTATGTTCTGGCACCTTTTCTCCAATTTGTGCCTGAACCCAGGCTATCCCCATCAAGTATTTTTTTGCGGAGCCTGTACAGACTCACAGCCTTAACCAAGCCGGTCACTATAAATACGATCACACACAATACGAGAGCAATACTTATCAGGCTTCCTCTGTTTACCATCGATAGAAACGGCTGACTTGTAAAGATAAGTACCAGATATACTATTATCCAGATAGACATCCATATTATGTTAAACCTCTGACTTCTATGCAGCGCATTCATCGCCATGGCCTGGACCTCAGGATCCGTGTCCATCTCCCTGGCATCTATATCATCTGCTCTGTATATATGAAACGATCCATACTTTGCCACATACTTCCATCCAAAAGCACCATTCAGCTCCACCTCATCATCATCTGGTCCATCGTTGTCATATAGCACGAATCCTTTCTGAGCCGGCTGTAATCTATACCTCACCTTTTTAGGTTCGCACCTGTCAAATGCGGCTATTCCACGGAACACTCCACCATCCCGCAATATACACCCCCGCTCCGCCATATATGAGAGCCAGCACTCAACTCCGGTCACATCATAATCCGGACATGGTATGATGCGGTGCACACTTTTTGTATCTCTTTTCTCCTCCATCTTTAAGTCCTCCATATAAATTTTTTGTGAATAGTCCGCGCTCCGCAGCAAATGCATCTCTACATTTCATTTGCTGCATCTCCCGCATCCCGCACACACATTTTCAGTCTTTCCACTTCCTGCTCATATGCAGATATACCCTTATCTGTGATGCTGTATGTTCGCTTACGGCCTTCCACATCAATTTCCCTTATCCACTTTTCCTTCTCAAACTTTCCCAGTATGGTGTACAGAGTCGCCGGCCCGATTTTTACCCTTCCACCGGTTCTCTTCTCTATATAGTCTGCCACATCTATCCCACACATTGATCCTTTTGAGAACGCCATCAACACGTAGAACATGGATTCAGTCAGAATATCCATAGCTTTCTTTGGCATAGTATCACATCTCTTTCTCAATATCGTTTATTGATATCATATAACGATATTGTAGGTTATATATAAAAATATGTCAATACAATATAGCACTGCATTGCTTCAAATATGCTTACACAGTCAATCCGGGACAGACATCTGGATATTTTCATCCAAACGGCTGTCCCGGATTTAAACACTGTTTATATGCAGCTGATTATTCTTTTCTTCTCTTCTTCACCATAAACAGTAGTCCTCCAACAACAAGAAGCATTATTGCAAATGCTATACTGCCAAACAATATATACCCACGTACTCCATTATCTCGATCTGAATTAGTTTCTGTCATACTCTGGTCATCATCTGCCATTGTCTCCTGCGCACTCTCTATATTATTTTCACCTTCATTATCCATATCTGAACTTTCTGTATCAGTGACAGTTCCTGATATATCTCTCCTCTGATCTTTTTCTGTCTCATCAGACACTTTAGAGTCCTTGACACTTTTCTGGGATTTATCCGTGTCATTCTGTCTCTTATCCGAGCCGTCATAATCCTTGTTTGTATCCATCGGCTTCTTGTCTGCATCATCCTGACTCTTATTATCTTTGTCATCAGGCTGAGTCTTTGTATCATCTGCCGGCTTGTCTTCTGGTTCAGGATCTCTCACATCCGGTTTGTCTTCCGGATCAGGATCTCTCACATCCGGCTTGTCTCCTGGATCAGGATCTCTCACATCCGGTTTGTCATTTGCCGGATCATTATGTCCAGACAGACTTATCTGCATTTCAAACTCTGCGTCCCTATAATTCTCCATACTTACTATAACCTTGATCGCAGCATTTTTTCCAATCATGCTGTTATCGGTAAATCCTTTTACGCTGTATACCAATATGCCATTTGAATCTATCTTACAGTTTTTCAGTATGTTGTTACCATCACTTATCGATATATCATATGCTGCAACTCCCTTGTCATCCGGCAGCATGTCAGCAATGTTAATTCTCTTGTTCACTGCTCCCTTTGCATAGTCATATGTTTTCTTATCACCTGAAAGTTTCGGTGATCCCGCCTTTTCTACCGTAAGTATTCCATGATCTCTAGACGATTCTGCACTTCCAGGTGTAATTCCTGTAAACCTCGCCTCATAGTTCGTGCTTGTACATTTACCAAAGATCTTATAAGTGCCAACTGATGTTTTTGAAGTTACCGATGTTTTAAGCACGATACGGAGTTCATCGCTGGTATCATCTCCAACCAACTCGTCCTCCGCAATAATGTACGTAAGCTCTGGGTTCTCAGTTCCATACACTTTAGATGCATCCATTATCTGTACATTTATCGTTTTCTTTTTTATCTGGATCTTTGCATTGAACGCATTTCCTGATACATAATCGTCATTTTCCGGATAAAACTCCACTCCAATGAGCTTCCCATTATCTTCACAGCTATAAACCTGCTGCAGTTTGTCGGTTTCCATATCTGAAAGAACAAATATTCCAGATACCGGTTCTCCCGTCTCTGACACAATATTTCCCACAATACTACAATTCTCAAACGCTGTGCCATATGTTCCAGATATCGTTATATCTCCGTCTTGTAACACTTTCTTTCTTATCGTCTTAACTTCTTCCTCAAATACCGATGATCGGTTTCCCAGATCATCTTCAATAACGTAATAAAGCATATATTCTGAATTGCAATCCAGATCTGTAAATGACACACCCGCGGCCATATCAGCAACAAGTGCAATACTCTTTACCCCTTCCGCATTTTCCACCAGGTCATCTGGCTGAGGTATCTCATTATCTGATTTTTTTATCATTTTACAGTATGCCCTGCCTGATTCACTGATCTTCATCTCAACAGATACAACATCGTGTCTCTGGGAATCCCATGTCAACGATGTCAATAACGGCGCCGACGAATCCAGTACAATCCCATCTGAGCATATATATCCACTACGATTTCCCACCTTATCTACCGCATAGGCATACACCACTTTGCAGCCATCATATGGAATCAGGAACTCTCCTGCTGCATTTGGTGTTCCGGCCATAACCTCCACGAAATAGTCTCCGGCAGCCACATACTCATCAAGTCTTTCCTTTGACAAAACACTGTAATCATCAACATCTTCCACATTGTCGATAAAGTAATAATACCTATCCACTCCAGAGAGTGAATCGTTTGCTTTCACACCTGCATCAGCATCCTTTGTACGCAATGCAAATGTAATATTCTCTGTATATCTGCTCCAGGTCTTTCCGCCAGCTGTTATTCCTCCTGCAGTCTCCTGACCCGAGGTTTCAAAGTATGGAGCCGTTGTATCAATCTTAACTGCTATTTGTTTCTCCCCGGATATAATACCTGTGGAAATCTCTTTCAAATAATATTCAACCCGTGTTACAGTACCTTTTCCATTGTCATCCTTGATAACAAAGCTGTCTGTGAAATCATTTTCATAATCATAATTTCCTGTCTTTTTACGACATATCTTATATCCCTCAGGAGCTGAGACTGTCACCGGCTGCGATGTCCAGTCATACTCTGAGAGCACAGCTTCCGCATCAATATCTTTATTTACGATCCTGAAATTGATCGTTCTGGTGCCATCATAATTTCCTGTTCCCTTTATAAGAATACGAGCCATAGCCTTATCAGTTGTAATAGCAATGTTGTCACCGTAACTGTCGATCACGAAATCCACATCTGCCTCAAGCTCATTTGCACCATCTCTTACAATGATCGCGTCACGCCCCGGAATTATCTCCCGACCGGTAAAATACTGATCCTCACAAATTCCGTTTACCCCCGATGCTGTCAGCATTTTTCTAGAAATAACAAAATTTGCTTCTGCACTTGCTTCACCATAGTGTTCAGATTCCGGAACCGACACTTTAACAGTATATTCACCAGCCTGAGTTGGCACTGTACTGCTATAAGCACTGTCATCAGTTCCCTTCTTCTTATATTTTATTACAGCGTCAGCCTCTTTATCATCAATTATATAGTCCGGGGAATTAGGAACATCCCCATATACCCAGCCATTCATACCTGTGAGAGTGAGCTTTGCCTTAGGTTTAACTGTTATAGTGAACGTCTTGACATAATCATCCTTTTCCTGTGTTCCCCCAGGTATTGTTG
>USSH01000121.1 GCA_900557435.1 uncultured Coprococcus sp.
CGAGTTCGTACAGAAGATCGACACAGAGATCAAGACAATGGCTCACAAGTAAAAGCGAAAATTTTACACCACAGGTTCACTTACCCTGTCCGCAAGGACAGGGTATTATTTTTTTGTAAATAAATGCATAATGTGAGGGGGCATAGGATATGAGACAGGGATATAAGTTTATACGTGAGAGTGGCTGCGAGCATGACGATGATTATCTCAGTCATCTTTTTAACGATATTTTCTGCTGGACGAATGACACATATAAGCTCTGTTATACACGCCCGGATATGGAGGCCGTGAACGAAGATAATATACTCGACATTGAGAATGGGGAGAATGAAATACTGTCATTTGACTATCATATGCAGCTCCTTGTAAGCAAGAGAAATGACCCGGAAAATACAGAAAAGGATAAGGCTGAAGATAACGAAGAAAGCGATAGAGAGGTGTGGGAGACTCTGATAAATGCGGCGGCATACGACTTCCCAAATGTCAGGCAGCTCAAGGCGGATATACGGACCATCCTGGACTCCGATATGGAAGATGCCCAGATCGTGAGGGATAATAGCGGAGAGCCATATGAAAAAGTGTTGTGTCTTGGGACGGAGGGGACATATGTGGAGGATGGATATGTTCTCCGAAGGATAAAGAGATATCCGGAGAGTGACAAGCCGGATCGGTATGAGCTGGAGATAGGTACAAATTGTGGGGCAGTTCCTGACAGTGCACATTTTTACCGCCTGATCGATCTGGACAGGGAGGATATCCGATGTCTGTATACTTGCGTTACGAGATTCATAGAAAATGCTGAGGACTTGTATAATCACCGGCTGAAACTTCGCCGGGATAGGGAAAAGCATAACAAGAGAATTGATGGCGAAGTTCTGATGTGCATGCAGAACAGCTTTGAGCTTGTCACCGAAGGCGAAGAGCTGGCCGGTATCGAATATTGGGATTTTAAGGGCGAAAAGCTGACAAAGGAATACAATGCGAGGGTTAGGTCTATAGATGGCGATGCTGGCAGTATTGACCTGGGAAGTGGTGAAATGCTGTATATGGATCAGATATATTCCATAGATAAAAAAAGTCCCACCGAGGAAATGTTGTGCATGGGTGTGGAGGAGATAGCTGAGGATTTCTGTGACAGCATACTTGTGAAGACGGTGACGATGCTGGATGATTTCGAAACCATGGAGGTATATGATCTCTGTGAAAAATATGGTGAATACATAGATAACAGGTATTATATGTACCGTGAGGAACACGGATTTGAGATGCCGGAAGATGTGTTCCCTGGGGATGGTGTAAAGCCGTATGTTGAGAAAGTTGTACGGATTTTGAAGTCGAAAATATAAAAAATATTGTATTGGAGAAACCGCTATGAACGAAGTTCATACTCGGAATCGGTTCCGACGACCTGCCCCACCCGAGTAAGCGAGAGGGGCGATACATAAACGCAAATATAATTTAAATGCAATAGTTATCTGCTGCCTCAGGTCTTTCTGCCACAAGGTCAGCGATGGTGGTGGTGTCTATCACGTCCCGGATCGCTTTATCCAGTCTGCGCCAGAGACCTATGGTGGAGCATCTTGCCTCGCGGTCGCACTGGAATTCATCTGCATCAAGACATGCAACAGGTGATATGCCGCCCTCAGTGAGCCTTAAGACCATGCCCACTGTTATGTCTTCTGGGGCTTTTCGGAGAAGGTAGCCTCCCTGCGGTCCTCTGGTACTCTTCACCAGTCCGCCTGAGTTCAGAACAGATGTGATCTGCTCAAGGTACTTCTCGGATATCTCTTCCTGTGCGGCAACATCCTTGATGCTCACTGGCTTGCCGTCTGTCCTCGATGCTATATTTATAAGAAAACGCAGAGCGTAACGCCCTTTTGTGGATACTTTCATAATATAAACCTCCCAAATGCCTGTATTTACTGATAATTGCATATCATTTACACGTCTATTATAACATCTGAAAAAAAACAATCAAGATAATTCATAAAAAACCTATTGACAAAGTGGGAATTAGGCTGTAATATACAGCTATGCTTAATTCATAGTTTCCGAGTAGGAATTATGTGAAAAGTAAAAATAATCACAGAAATGATACGATCAAGTCAAATTTCAAAGACGAAAATCGAGAAAGAGGTGTTGATATGCTGGGAAGGACATTTAAACCACAGTACCTTAACGAAGACAGACGAATGTGTTGCATAGAAGTCATGTGTTGCTGCTGTTAAAGCGAACACAGAACCAATAATTATGACACAGATATAAATAACAGATCATACATAATAGACAGAGAATAATAAAGAAGAGTATAATGCCACATGAGCTCATATACATGACAAGATGAATGGGCAGGTGCGCATGACAGATAAAATATTTGAATTTAAGGAGAATAAGATCATGGCAAAGAAGACAAGAGCAGAGAGAAATTTAAAGTTTGAGACATTACAGTTACACGTAGGACAGGAGACAGCAGATCCAGTTACAGATGCAAGAGCGGTACCAATCTACCAGACATCATCATTCGTATTCCACAACTCACAGCATGCAGCTGACAGATTCGCACTCAAGGATGCCGGAAACATCTACGGAAGACTTACAAACCCAACAGAGGATGTATTTGAGAGAAGAATCGCAGCCCTCGAGGGCGGCGTTGCAGCACTGGCAGTTGGCTCAGGCGCAGCAGCAGTTACATATACAATTCAGAACCTTGCACTTGCAGGAGACCACATCGTAGCAGCAAAGAACATCTACGGCGGAACATACAATCTCCTTGCACATACACTCAAGGATTACAATGTAGATACAACATTTGTTGATCCACTTGATCCACAGGCATTTGAGGATGCTATCCAGGAGAACACAAAGGCCCTCTACATCGAGGTTCTTGGAAATCCTAACTCAGAGGTTTCAGATATCGAGACAATTGCAAAGATCGCTCACGCACACAAGATTCCACTTGTTATCGACAGCACATTTGCAACACCATACCTCGTAAGACCTATCGAGTACGGTGCGGACATCGTAGTTCACTCAGCGACAAAGTTCATTGGTGGACACGGAACAACTATCGGTGGTGTCATCATCGACAGCGGTAACTTCGACTGGAAGGCATCAGGCAAGTTCCCACAGCTCACTGAGCCAAATGAGAGTTACCACGGCGTAAGCTTTGTAGACGCAGCAGGTCCTGCAGCATTTGTCACAAGGATCAGAGCTATCCTTCTCCGTGACACGGGTGCTACGATCTCACCAATACACTCATGGATATTTCTTCAGGGACTTGAGACACTGTCACTCCGTGTTGAGAGACATGTATCAAATGCACTCAAGGTAGTTGAGTACCTGAACAACCATCCGCTTGTTGAGAAGGTAAATCACCCTTCAGTATCCACAGATCCTGAGCAGCAGAGACTGTACAAGAAGTACTTCCCTAACGGTGGTGGTTCGATCTTCACATTTGAGATCAAGGGCGATGCAGAGACAGCCAAGAAGTTCATTGACAACCTGGAGATATTCTCACTTCTTGCAAATGTCGCTGATGTTAAGTCACTGGCTATCCACCCGGCATCAACAACTCACTCAGAGCTGAACGAGGCTGAGCTTATTGATCAGGGAATCAAGCAGAACACAATCAGACTTTCAATCGGTACTGAGAACATAGACGATATCATCGAGGATCTTGACGAGGCATTCAAGGCAATCCAGGAGTAATCGATATAAATAATGAATATAAGACGGCGCTGGCTTTGGATGACATGTTGAAGCCCAGCGTCGTTTAAAACAGATGGACAATGAGTAGAATATAAGAGAAGACTACAAAAAGTGAACATAATAAATATCAGGAAAGGCAATGGTAAAATAATATGAGTAATATATATAAGAGCGCAGCAGAGCTTATAGGTAAGACTCCACTTCTGGAGCTTTCAAACATAGAGAAGAAGAATGATCTCAAGGCAAATATCCTTGCGAAGCTGGAGTACTTTAACCCGGCAGGAAGTGTTAAGGACAGGATCGCATTCCAGATGATCGAGGATGCGGAGAAGGACGGCACACTTAAGCCGGGCGCAACCATCATCGAGCCTACATCAGGCAACACAGGTATCGGTCTTGCATCCATAGCAACAGCCAAGGGTTACAAGGCGATCATCGTTATGCCTGAGACCATGAGCGTTGAGAGACGTAACATCATCAAGGCATATGGTGCTGAGATAGTTCTCACAGACGGAACAAAGGGAATGAAGGGAGCCATCGCAAAGGCTGATGAGCTTTCAAAGGAGATCCCTGGCAGCTTTGTAGCTGGACAGTTCGTAAATCCATCCAATCCAAAGGCACACAGACTCACAACTGGTCCTGAGATCTGGGAGGACACAGACGGAAAGGTAGATGTATTTGTAGCCGGTATTGGAACAGGTGGAACTATCACAGGCGTTGGCGAGTATCTGAAGGAGAAGAATCCGGATGTAAAGGTCATCGCCGTTGAGCCTGCCACATCACCAGTCCTCTCAAAGGGCGTTTCAGGAGCACACAAGATACAGGGAATCGGTGCAGGATTTGTTCCTGACACACTTAACACAAAGGTATATGACGAGATCATCGCTGTTGAGAATGATGACGCATTTGCAGCAGCTAAGGAGATCGCATCAGCAGAGGGAATCCTCGTAGGAATCTCATCAGGTGCAGCTTACTTTGCAGCAAAGCAGATCGCAGAGCGCCCTGAGTATGCAGGCAAGAACATCGTAGTACTTCTTCCAGACAGTGGAGACAGATATTACTCAACTCCGTTATTCGGCTAAATGGATATATAGTAATTGCTGTGATATAGAATTTATATGAAAAAGCCACCACATCGTGTTTTGATGTGGTGGCTTTTTTGAAAGTACCCTTAATTAGCTGCATAAGATGTTGTACAGTCATATGAATAACCCGTTTGCAGGAAGAATAAAGACGGTGCAGAATTATATCAGTGCAACTTATCCTGATGGATCTACGGAAGTCCTGTTCACGCCGATGGCTCCATTTGAGACACCGGAAGCGCTGGACAGGATATGTGGGGAATACAACAGGGTGATCGGTAATTTCGAGATGGAGCCGCTGATCGTCATTCCTGTTTTCATACATGATTTTCTGTGCATACATCCGTTTATAAAGTATCTCCTTGGAACGATACTTGTTGCTTATAAGGATTTTGAGGAGCACTTTGCAATTGTAGAGGAAAAGCTGACGGCGATTGAGATGGTGCGAAAAGCGATACTGCTGAAAATAGGAAAGTTTACAAAGCAGGATATAATGGAACTTTGTCCGACCCTCAGCATCAGTTCGGTAGAGGGAGCACTCAGAAAACTCGTAAAAGAGGGCGATATAGGCAGAGGCGGTACAGGCAAGTCTACCTATTATGTCAGAATGAAATAACATATGCTTGTATTTTTTCCATTAGCTTGTTAATCTATTGTACGGAACAGGAGATCAGTATGCATGGCAGAGACTAATTGCCGGTACATTTGAGATGGTGGGCAGATTGGGATAAGATTGATCTGAATGAATTGATATTAGGGGAAAAGGAATATAAGACTATGAAAAAACTATCAGATAGACAGAAAACACTTATAAAATGGTTGTGTGTGCTGGTGCTGGTCGGACTTATCATATATGTGTTCCGTGACATGGCAGGCCCTATACTGTCGCAGCTTGTAAAGACAAGTCCTGTGGTCGTGGCAGCTATTCTCGGAGCGACGCTTTTATACGGAGTGATAGAGAGCTGCATAACGTTTATCCTCATGCGACAGGTGGAGAACAATATGACATTTTTCGATGCAAATATTATGACGTATTTTGTGTCATTTTACAGGGTGTCAACCCTTGGGAGCGGCACCATAGTGGCATCCACATTGTTCATGAAACACTGCGGAATACAGCCGTCGAAAGCGCTAGGCCTGTACTCCATTGACTATGCGATACACAAGATGACCATATGTGTTATGGCGGTGGCATTGTTTCTTGCAAACAGAGAATATATGCTTGGAGTGTTCGGCAAATACAGTTCATATGTTGTCCTCGGCGTTATAGCGACCATACTCATAACTATGGCGATAGTGCTCTTTGCGTGCTGGCCGCCGTTTCACAGATTCCTCAGATGGCTTCTTGAAAAAGCTGATGCTTTGTTTAAAGGACGATTTGTAAAGCAGATTGACAGTTTAAGTGAACAGACAGCCATGATGGAGGATGCCACCAGGGTCGTACTTAAGAAACCGTGGCTTATAGTGGTAGTCATGCTGCTTGATATATGTAAGTTCGCGTGCTGGTTTGCCATACCTTATATAGTGTGTCACAACTTGTGTGATATGAATATTGTCACGTCAATAGGTATCACGGCCATGAGTGTCATGCTGGCGGCAGTCATTCCTATGCCGGGCGGGATCGGGTCAAGTGAGCTTGTTATGACAGCAATCTATTCGGGACTTGTTGGCTCTGCTGCAGCTGGAGCCATGGCACTTCTCTATAGATTTGCCACATTCATGTTCCCATTTATCATAGGTGCATTTACAGCCATATTCTTTAAGAGGTTCAAGAGATATAAGGCGGCACAGAATGAAAAACAGGGAATCTCGGATGGCGATAGTATGGTGGATACAGACTCATAACTGGAACTGGATGCCTGAAACGGAATGCGGGAAAAAGGCATAATAAAAAAGATGTAATAACACTAAAACATATTGCTCATTATGCCTCAACAAAAAATATTAATATAATAATATCTTTGCTAAATTTCACTGATTTTAATAAAATCAATTATTTAGATATTAATGATAAAAACTTTTCATGGAATTTTAATAAATATCAACCTATTGATAAAAAAGTATCATCATTTTTTAAAAAAATTAATAATGTTCTAGTTGAAGATATAAATTATGTGCTAGATAGTATTATTGAATATAATAATATAAAGTTTATTGAAATAATGAATGAAATAGATCAGGTTAATTGTAATGATAATGTTTTAATAAATTGGTGTAATAAGTTAATTAACATATTATCAAAAAAATATCAGAAATATATTTTTACATGTAGTATTTCAAACTACCAAAAATATGATTTGTATAGAGAAAAGTTAAATTGTTACGTTGATCTTCATTTTTATAGTTTTCCAAGCGAAAGTGCATTTGAAAATTTACAATACGCAATGAAAGCTTATAAAGAAATTTTATATTTTGGTGAATATGCAAAAAACTCTGATTATTCATATATAGATGATTATGGTAGCAAATTATATTTTACTTCAGGATTATGGGGTTCATACTTTTTA
>USSH01000122.1 GCA_900557435.1 uncultured Coprococcus sp.
CTCCCATATATCCCCCTGTATCCTCAATTCATACCTGATGATGCTTCACATAAACTTAACTTATAATAGAATTTATTGCCACTTTTGTATACTTAATTCTTTTTAATCATATTTATATCATTTATTAAAAAATGAAAGACTGCCACATGTCATACCGACCTGTCTGGTCTATATGCAATGCGACAGTCCTCATCTGCTCTTTATTATAAATATGTTTTATTTCTCGAGTATGTCATATATAAGATCCATGACCTTGTCACCAAATGCTGCTGACTCCTTCTGTGCCTCATCGTATGATGAACCCTTGATTCCGTAGTAGAACTTGATCTTTGGCTCAGTTCCTGAAGGTCTTACTGCAAGCCATGCATCGTTCTCAAGCTCGTAGTAGAGTACGTTTGCATTTGGGAAGCCGGTAGGCTTAACCTCGCCTGTCTCGATGTTTCTTATATACTCAAGACGATAGTCACGAACGACCTTTGTCTTGTAGCCTGCAACCTGCTCAGGTACATTTGCACGGAGGATATTCATGATGTGTCCAATCTTCTTTGATCCCTCAACACCCTTGAGTGTCACGGTCTTGATGTCGTCAACATAATATCCGTACTTCTCGTACATATCCATCATAGCATCCCAGAGAGTCTTGCCCTGACCTCTGTAGTAAGCTGCTGCCTCACAGAGAGCCATAGTTGCAACAACCGCATCCTTGTCTCTTGCATGTGTTCCGATCAGGCATCCGTAGCTCTCCTCAAATCCGAAGAGGTATGTTCCCTTGCCTGTCTGCTCAAATCTGAGGATCTCGCGTCCGATGTTCTTGAAACCTGTGAAACACTCGATGAGATCTGTACCATAATACTTTGCTATAGCATCTACCATGTTGGTAGTAACGATAGTCTTGACGATTGCTCCGTCTGCTGGAAGGCTGCCATTCTTCTCCTTCATCTGGCTCACCTCATACTCGCAGAGTAAGCTTCCTGACATATTTCCTGTGAATACCTTGTACTCGCCTGTCTTGGAATCCTTTGCGTAGCATCCGAGTCTGTCCGCATCTGGGTCTGTTGCAAGAACGAGATCTGCGTCGACTTCCTTTGCTAGCTTGAGTGCCAGTGTAAATGCTTCCTTTGCCTCCGGGTTTGGATACTCAACAGTTGGGAACTCTCCATCCGGAAGTTCCTGCTCTGGTACCACATATACATTCTCGAAACCGATCTCCTTGAGGATTCTTCTTACAGGGATGTTACCTGTTCCGTGAAGTGGTGTGTACACTATCTTGAGATCCTTGCCATACTTGTCAATTGCATCCTGATTGAGGATGAGCTTCTTCAGCTCGCCCATATATGCGTCATCAACCTCTGAACCGATAGTTACAAGGAGCCCCTTCTTCTTTGCCTCTACCATGTCCATAGTCTTTGTATCTGCGAAATCTGTGATGGCCTTTACCTCTGCCATGATTCCCTGATCATGAGGTGGTGTGATCTGTGCGCCATCCTCCCAATATACCTTATATCCGTTGTACTCTGGTGGGTTGTGTGATGCTGTTACATTGATACCAGCTACACAGTCCAGATATCTGACTGCAAATGAAAGCTCAGGTGTAGGTCTGAGTGACTCAAATCTGTAAGCCTTTATACCATTTGCTGCCAGGCAGAGAGCTGCCTCCATGGAGAACTCAGGTGACATTCTTCTTGAATCGTAAGCTATTGCTACACCTTTGTCCTGCTTGCCCGCCTTGATGATGTAGTTTGCAAGTCCCTGTGTAGCCTTGCGCACTACATATATGTTCATTCTGTTAGTTCCTGCTCCGATGATGCCTCGAAGTCCAGCTGTTCCAAATACAAGATCACAATAGAATCTCTCTTCTATCTCTTTCTCGTCGTCCTTGATCGCTAAGAGCTCATCCTTGGTTTCCTGACCAAACAAAGGATTGTTCACCCACTGCTCATACACGTCCTTGTAATTATAATCACTCATCATTTTGCCTCCTGTGAAATCTATTGCTTTATGTTACCCATAGAGCATCCTACAAATGGAAAACACACACGAAAAAACCATCTGTAAAATACATCACAATTCAGTATCACGTGTCTAACTCAATTATTATCCACGCCCCAACATTATACTCTTAATTTGTCAGCTTGTGAAGTCCATAGGCATCGTTAATTTCACTCAAAATTTGGAGTTTTTCTTGGTCATCTTCGATAACTTTTTGGAGTTTTTCCATCAAAACCGGTGATATATAGCTTTTTCTGCTGTTCATATAGCGGTTGCTTATCTTCCAGAACTTCTCTGGAAAACTGTACATAAGATATATAAATTCATAGTCTTCCTTATCCAGATGCCTTATCTGGCTATAGGCACTCAGTATATCCCGCGCCATCTCAATGTCATACCTGTTCTTCTCCATCGCCTTCCTCAGAAACTGATAAAGATCAACAAGCTGATATCCCACATGGAATCTGTCAAAATTGGTTGTTGCTATGTACCCGTCGCAGAACATCACACTATGGTAATTGTAAGAACCGTGACAATACCCTATCCATTTTTCGTTGCATCTGAAGTTCTCCTGAAACAATTTTAGACATCTGTCCGCCTGCCCATAGAAATAATCAAATACCCTTATATACTGGATCTCAAAATCATTTTTTTTATTTCGCCTGCTGATAAAATTGCGTATACGGCGAAGCTCTCTGACCTTCCTGTCGAGATTTCCCGGGGTCTTTTCATAGCTTCTACTTCCCTCATCCTGATAGAGTTCTCTGCCCGCCTTGTGGAACTGCGCCAGATTGATCACGGCCTTCTCCAGATCTCTGATATTTGACGCACCACATTCCCGGCCCTGAAAATACTCCCGGCACACAAATGGATTGCCATACCGATCGCATGTCACAAGCTCATCCTCAATGTTTGGGATGACCCTGTCTATGTAACAGAATCCCTTTTCATATATACTATCCTTGAACTGTTTCTCCTGCAAAAGTCTCTCATCCGTCCCGTTCAGAGAGGATACCTGCCTTATGCCCTTGTCCGTCATCAGAATGATCGCACCTCTTCCTCTGCCTATCCCCTGCACTTCCATGTCATATGCCTCATATACTTCCCCCATCTTCTCAGCCAAATAAAAACCCCCTCCTACAACTGTCGCTCGGGGGTATCTGTGAAGTATGTATCTATCTGACTTACCTAATCATGAGCGCTCTCGCTCGATGAATCCTGCAACGGCACTAGCACTCGCTCCGCATCGCTGAGTGCCGGCGGATTCATATGTCATGATTATGGTAATGTCAGATAAGATACACACATCCACTTCACAGATAAGCCCTCGCTCACTTTATAGCAATAATAACCTGCTAAATTATTGTATGAGGGGCTGTTAAGATTCATTCTTAAGTTATTATATTTTACCAAACTTTTTTGCGACTGTTATCGCATAATCCAATAACCTATTTTCCCAAATGATCTGGGAAATGCATACTCCTTACATCATTTTTACCTGTTCAATAAGGTATTGCCTGTCGTTCTTTTCAGGGTCTTCTATAACCATATCCAGCAGTTTCTGAAGTATCTCACCCATCTGCGGACCCGGCTTTATTCCCATCTTTATGAGATCTCCGCCATTTATCTTGAGATCTTTGATCCTAACACAGTCATCTGATGCCATGATCTCTTCATATTTCTCCTCAAGTGCTGCAAGCTGGCTCTGTCTCTCCTCCAGATTGTAATCACTCTGGGCTGCCATGTCAGCTTTTTTTATCTCGATTATATATGGGAAGAAATCTTTTCCGACTTCTCCCAAAAGCTTTCTTATACTGCCCTTTTTCGGAACACATCCCATTCCATAATCATGCCATCTGACCAGAGCACACACATCTTTGATAGTGTTATTGTCAAACTTGAGTCTTCTCAGGATGCTTTCCGCTATAGGCACACCCTTCTCAGGATGATCAAAGAAATGATCTATGCCATTCTCATCAACCGTGTGTGTTGCCGGCTTACCGACATCGTGGAGAAGTGCTGCCCACCTCATGGTCACATCCGGTCTGATATTCTTAACTGCCTCTATGGAATGAACACCCACATTGTATCTGTGGTATGGATTGTTCTGTGGCTGCTCCATCATCTTATCAAACTCCGGAAGGATGTATGAAGTTATGCCTGTGACATACGCCTCAAGAAGCTTGTCCGGGTGGTCAGATACAAGGAGCTTTGTGAGTTCCACCCTGATCCTCTCCGCACTTATATTTTTCAGATACTGCGCCTGGATTATCATGGCTTTTCTCGTATCTCTCTCTATGTCAAATCCAAGCTGTCCGGCAAATCTTATCGCCCTGAGTATTCTGAGTGCATCCTCATCGAATCTATCCCTTGCCACACCGACGGCTCTTATGACCTTGTCATTCAGATCCTGCACTCCGCCGAACATGTCTATGATTCCCTTGCTGTGACTGTACGCCATGGCATTTATCGTGAAATCTCTTCTCTTGAGATCCTCCTCAAGACTCGCTGTGAACTCAACCTGATCAGGTCTCCTGTGGTCACTGTACTCTCCATCTATCCTGTATGTCGTGACCTCGTATCCTTCCTTGCCCATCATTACTGTTACGGTGCCATGCTCTATTCCCGTATCTATGGTACGTCTGAATATCTCCTTCACCTGCTCCGGTCTGGCTGATGTGGTGATATCCCAGTCCCCCGGTAACCTTCCAAGTATGCTGTCTCTCACGCAGCCACCGACTATATAAGCCTCATAACCTGCTGCCTCAAGACCCTCTATTACTTTATTTGCTCCCTCTGGAATGTCTATTCTCATATATCTTCTCTCCGCATCTTCGTCTCATAATTTTCCAATTGATTGAATATCCCAAAAATGATAACGTCTTCTTGTTGTATACTAAAAACAATACTATAGTTCATACTCCCCAAAAGAGCTATCCTGTAACCCTTAATTGCCAAATAAGAATCTTTACATATAGGAAACTGTTTCGGATTATCTTCTAGTCTTTCAAATATGTTCTCAACAGCTTGAATTAAATGTGATGCAGCCTGATTACTTTTAAATTTGTTTTGAAGATAAAACACATGATTTTCCAACATCTCATTGGCGTGTTCAGTAATCCGTAATCTATATGCCATATTTCTCCTTTATTATATTCAACGATTCTCTTGCATCTGCAACTCTTCCTGATCTAACATCACTTTCTGAAAGCTCTATATCTCTATATATGGATAATTTACGCATTGTCTGTTCATACATTTCCATACTCATGATCACCATATCTCCATAGCCATTTTTTGTTATATATATAGGCTCATCCGCGCCATGACACATTTCAGAAATTTCAGAAGTATTTTTTAATTCTTTTATTGGTATAATTTGTGGCATATTATTCACCCCATTTCTAAATAATAAAACACTCCATAATGTTGTTTTAAATTATTGTACCATAATTATACCATAATGTAACCATTATTTATTTGTAAAATAATAACTTCTCCAGCAAGACACTGAAGAAGTTATTATACATGATTATTATCTATATTTTAGTATGCACGTCCGAAGTATACCATCTTCTTTGCTGGCTTTCCGCAGTGTACACATACATCTGAGAGATGCTCCTGTGCAAATGGCATACATCTTGTGGATGCACCTGTCTCGTCCTTGATTGCTTCCTCACAAGCTGTCTCGCCGCACCACATAGCCTTCACAAAGCCCTGCTCGTTGTCGATGATGTTCTTAAACTCATCCCAGTTAAGAGCTGCATGTGTATGTGAATCTCTGTGAGCCTTTGCTCTCTCAAACATATCCTTCTGGATAGTCTCAAGAAGCTCTCCAACCTTTGTATCTATCTCGTCAAGTGATACTGTGATCTTCTCTCTTGTGTCACGACGAACCAGAACTGCCTGATTTGCCTCGATATCCTTTGGTCCGATCTCAACTCTGATAGGGATACCTCTCATCTCCTGCTCTGAGAACTTCCAACCTGGGCTCTTGTCGCTGTCATCAACCTTTACTCTGAAAGCTCCAAGCTTCTCACGGAGCTCTGCTGCCTTCTCAAGCACTCCTGCCTTCTTCTGCATGATAGGAATGATCATGACCTGAGTTGGAGCAACCTTTGGTGGAAGTACAAGACCTGAATTGTCTCCGTGAACCATGATGATGGCTCCGATAAGTCTTGTTGTCATACCCCATGATGTCTGATGAACATACTTGAGCTTGTTGTCCTTGTCTGTAAACTGTATTCCAAATGCCTTGGCAAATCCATCTCCGAAGTTGTGGCTTGTTCCTGACTGGAGTGCCTTGCCATCGTGCATAAGTGCCTCTATTGTGTAAGTTGCCTCTGCTCCGGCAAACTTCTCCTTCTCTGTCTTCTGTCCACGGATAACCGGCATAGCCAGAACATCCTCACAGAAATCAGCATACAGATTCAGCATCTGTATTGTTCTTGCCTCAGCCTCCTCGGCTGTCGCATGAGCTGTGTGTCCCTCCTGCCACAGGAATTCTCTTGAACGAAGGAAAGGTCTTGTCTCCTTCTCCCAACGCATAACTGAACACCACTGATTATATACCTTTGGCAGATCACGATATGACTGAATATCATTCTTGTAGAAATCGCAGAACAGAGTCTCTGATGTAGGTCTTACACACATACGCTCTGTAAGAGGATTGAGTCCACCATATGTAACCCATGCTACCTCCGGTGCAAATCCCTCAACGTGATCCTTTTCCTTCTCAAGAAGGCTCTCTGGAATAAGCATAGGCATGTACACATTCTCCACTCCTGTTGCCTTGAATCTCTCATCAAGCTGCTTCTGTATAAGCTCCCAGATTGCATATCCTGCGGGCTTGATAGCCATACATCCCTTCACGTTGGTATACGCGATAAGTCCTGCCTTGAGGACAACGTCAGTATACCACTGTGCAAAATCTTCATCCATGGAAGTAATAGCTTCAACCATCTTCTTATCGTTTGCCATCTTATTTATCTCCTTATTCTAAAACATTCTATATCTGCTGCTGCAATCTCTTAGCCGCAACTCAATTAATTTAGAATTGTCACTATCATTCATTTTTATCTGAACTACTTAATTGCATACACTCTTTAATCTACAAAATTTCAGGGCGGATGTCAACACGAAACGTGTCGGCATCCGCCCTGTGAACACCTTTTTCTTAGAACTCATCCAGATCCAATATCGCAAATGCTCCGCCCTCCGGCTCATG
>USSH01000123.1 GCA_900557435.1 uncultured Coprococcus sp.
CCATGTCGGATTTTCTTTTGGAGAAAGTCAGAGAATGGATTGAGTATAAGGTTGCCAGAAAAGAGGATTATGTTGAACAGGGCATGAAGTCGTTACTAACCAAAATATCCAAAGAGGCACAGAAAAATGGAGATGCGGCGGTGGTAGATGTAATCGACCTGTCAATGGGAAACAGCTACAAGGGGATCTTATGGGATAAGATCAGCAAAAATAACAATCAGCAGCCATTTTCAAGAAATGGTGAGCGGGACATTTTAAATGAATGGAGGAGTAGTTGATGACAAGAGAAGATGTGCAAGATTTACTTGCTATGGTGCAGGCTACATATCCAAATTACAACCCTCCAAGCAGAACAGCAGCGGTCAATGCGTGGACTATGGCATTAGAGGAATACAGCAAAGATGAAATTGCCATGGCATTTAAGGTCTATATGCAAACAAATACAAGCGGGTTCGCACCAGCTCCCGGACAACTGATTGATAAAATTCACTCAATCACCAAACCACAGGAGCTGAACGAAATGGAAGCATGGGCATTGGTCAGCAAAGCAATTCGGAACAGTGCCTACAATTCGGTGGAAGAATATGCAAAGTTGCCTCCGGTGGTTCAGAAAGCAGTTGGACTTCCGAGCCAACTTCGGGTCTGGGCGTTAGATGAAGATTACAATGAGCAGGTTGTAATGTCGCAATTTCAGCGTTGCTATCGGACAGAGGTCGCAAGGGCACAGGAAATCTCCAAAATGCCAACCGAAGTAAGGCAGCTCATTCAGAATATCGCTCAGGGCTGTTCTACTGAAATAGACAATTTAAGGAAACATGCGATAAGTTCCTTGCCTGCAGGAAATGAAAGCAGAATTAAGGTACTGGAAGATAAGTCAGAGGGTGTTCCGATACCAGATAGGATTAGGAAAAAAATAGAGGAAATGAGGAAACGGTGAGGATCCTTGCCGATGATCTAAACAAATAACACACGAAAGGAGCCGAACCTCCGGCCGGGGTAATGCTATAGCGGGTTCCTGAGAAGTGAATGACATATAGAGAGTTTTTAGATAGCAAGATAGAGCTTGCTACTGACAGCGGTTTCGAGGTTGATAAGAGCCGCATAAATAAAGCCCTAAAGCCACATCAGGGTGATGCGGTGGCATGGGCGCTGAAGGGTGGACGTAGAGCCTTGTTTGAGTCGTTCGGACTTGGCAAGACTGCACAGGAAATTGAATTCTGTCATCAGGCAGCGGAACATACCGGCGGTAGAGCACTGATAGTATTACCGCTTGGAGTTAAGCAGGAGTTTACAAGGGATGCTGTGGAGCTCCTGGGCTATGAGAAGCCTGAATATTGCCGAACCATGGAAGAGGTTGAGGCAAGCACTAGTCAGATCGTTCTGACGAATTATGAGAGAGTGAGGGACGGAGATATAGATCCATCGTATTTTGCGGCAACCTCACTTGATGAAGCATCCGTGCTTAGATCGTTCGGATCTAAGACATACCAGACGTTCCTTGATAAGTTCATAAATGTACCTTACAAGCTCGTAGCGACTGCTACACCGTCGCCGAACAAGTACAAGGAGCTTATACACTATGCTGGATATCTTGAAGTCATGGACACAGGACAGGCACTTACAAGATTCTTTCAGAGGGATTCAACAAAGGCAAATAACCTGACACTGTACCCGAACATGGAAGATGAGTTCTGGTTGTGGGTAAGTAGCTGGGCACTCTTTATCACAAAGCCATCGGATCTCAATCCGGATTATTCCGATGATGGTTATGTACTCCCTCCGCTGGATGTGAGGTGGCACGAAATACCGATACACTACGGAGATTCAGTTGACAGGGACGGCCAGATGGAGCTCTTTACACAGGCAAGCACAGGACTTAAAGAAGCCGCAAAGATCAAGCGTGAGAGCATAGATGCCAGAGTCGAGAAGATGAAGGAGATAGTTGACAGTTCCCCAGAGGACCATTTCATCCTATGGCACGATCAGGAAGCAGAGAGACACGCAATCAAGAAAGTATTGCCAGAGACAGTGGATATATACGGATCCATGGACTACGACCTTAGGGAGCAGAGAGTTATAGACTTCAGTAATGGCAAGACAAGGTTATTTGCCACAAAGAAGTCAATCAGTGGTTCAGGCTGTAACTTCCAGCGGTTCTGCCACCGGGAGATATTTGTTGGAATTGACTATGAGTTCAATGACTTCATACAGGCGGTGCACAGGTGTTACAGGTTCCTGCAGCAGGACACAGTAGTTATAGACATCATCTACATGGAGAATGAGCGGGAGATCAAGGATGCACTGATCGAGAAGTGGAAGAATCATAATCACATGGTCAAGAAGATGATAGAGATCGTGAAGAAGTATGGCCTTGATTCGGCAAACAAGACGGAGAGATTAGAAAGGAAGATGGGTGTGGAAGGTACAAGAGAAGAGAGAACGGTAAGAGGTAAGCATTATGAGGCTGTGTATGGCGACTGTGTGGAAGAGACAAAGGCAATGGAGAGCAACAGCATTGATCTGATACACACATCAATACCATTTGGCAACCATTACGAGTATTCAGCCAATTATAACGATTTTGGACACAATCAGGATACGGAGAGGTTCTTTGAACAGATGGATTTCTTGACACCAGAGCTCCTGAGGGTTCTGAAGCCTGGCAGAGTGGCAGCCATCCACGTTAAGGATAGAGTGCTGTTTGGAAATGCCACTGGCACAGGGATGCCGACTATTGAGCCATTCCACGCTGACTGTATAGAACACTATATGCGTCATGGCTTTCAGTATTTTGGGATGATTACTGTTGTAACTGATGTTGTAAGAGAGAATAACCAGACATACCGCCTCGGCTGGACTGAGCAGTGCAAGGACGGCACCAAGATGGGTGTGGGATGCCCGGAATATATCCTGTTATTCCGCAAGCTGCCAACGGACCATAGCAAGGCATACGCTGATGACCCTGTCGCAAAGTCCAAAGACGAATACACAAGGGCACAGTGGCAGATAGATGCTCACGGATACTGGAGAAGCTCCGGAGACAGGCTGATAAGCAAAGAGGAGCTTGAGGGTGTATCTGTGGATAACTTACAGAGAGTGTACAGGCAGTACAGCAGAGAGCACGTATACAACTATGAGGAGCATGTGGCACTTGCAAAGTACCTGGATACAGATGGCAGACTTCCAGCTACATTCATGGTGGTAGCTCCGGGATCCTGGAATCAACTTGAGGTATGGGATGACATAAACAGGATGAGGACACTCAACACGACACAGAGCAGGCGAAGGGCAACAATGCATGTGTGTCCGCTGCAGCTTGATATTGTTGAGAGAATCATTAACAGATACAGCAACCCGGGCGATGTGGTATATGATCCGTTCGGCGGTCTTATGACAGTACCGATGATGGCGGTCAAGATGCACAGATTTGGCAAGGGATGTGAGCTTAATCCTGACTATTTCAGAGATGGTGTTGGTTATCTGCAGTCTGAGGAAAATGAGGTTGATTCACCGACGTTGTTCGACTTCTTGGAGGTGGGCGACGATGAAAAATGATTTAGTTACTCGTATATTTGGTGAGGATGGAGAGCTTGATATTGATAAACCTGATGAAGGACTTGCCGAGTACAAGAAGCGCAAGAAAGAAGCCAGGGAGAAGATGATAATGCTCCAGAGCCAGCCGTATGAAATTAAGGTGCGGCGTTCCCGGCTTAGAGCTGAAGAGTTCATGGAGCAGATGCAGAGACGTGACAAGTCGGCTCATGTGAGTGTTGGCGGTCTTGACAGTATTACACTACACATATTCCTGAAGTCGATAGGAATCAATGTTCCAGCGGTATCAGTGTCATCTCTGGAAGATAAGAGTATACAGCGGGTGCATAAAGCTCTTGGAGTGACAATTCTGAACCCACTCAAGACAAAAGTTGAGGTACTCAATGAAGTTGGGTTCCCGGTTATCAGCAAGAGAATAGCGGGCAAGATAGCACTGCTTCAGAATCCGACAGAGAACAATAAGACAGTCAGACATGCAATAATCACAGGCGAGTGCGGAGAGCTGGGGCACTTCCAGAAGAACAGCCGCATGAAGCTGCCACAGAAGTGGCTCAATCTGTTTGGCGGATATGAGAACGAGAATGAAGGTGTTATGTATTATAAGCCAAACTTCAAGGTGTCAAATGATTGCTGCTATTGGCTCAAAGAGAAGCCGTGTGATGACTGGGCTAAGGCTCATTCAAGCTATCCGTTCCTTGGCATGATGGCATCCGAAGGTGGCCAGAGAGAAGAAGCTCTCACAGATCATGGGTGTAATTACTATGGCAAGACAGTAATGAGATCAGCACCATTTGCCCCATATCTGAGAAATGACATATTAAGACTTGCTCAGGAGATGGACACTTGGTATCACGCACATACAGATGTGTTTGCAAAGCTTTATTATGAGCAGCCATACAGCAAGGATAAGGCTGGCAACATAATACCTTATGAACCTGTTGAGACAATCATACCGGCTATATATGGACAGATAGAGGATGACGGACACGGCAATCTCAGAACGACAGGAGCACAGCGTACAGGTTGCAGCATGTGCGGTTTCGGAATCCACATGGAAGAACGACCACACAGGTTTGACAGGCTCAGAGAGCGGAATCCAAAGGAATGGGAGTTTTACATGTATAGATGTTGCACGGATCCAGAGACAGGGGAAAAGTTCGGCTGGGGAAGAGTTCTGGATTATATCGGAGTGCCGTGGGAAGATGTACCGGCAACACAGATGGAACTTGGTGATTTTATGGGAGGTATGGAATGAACGATTTGAAAATATTTGAGAATAAAGAATTTGGAGAGATCAGAACAGTAATAAAGGACGGCGAGCCTTGGCTTGTTGGAAAAGATGTGGCGGAGGCACTTGGTTATTCAAATGCAAGCAAAGCAGTGATGAACCATATTAGTGAAGAATTAAAGCCTTGTCCGTTTTGCGGCTGGGGGACTATTGTTGATGGCGGATTAATTAAGCACTATTGCGAATGTTATGCGTGTCATGCAAAAGGAAAAACGTGCAAGACATGGGAAGAAGCGGTAGAAGCATGGAACAGGAGGGCGTGTAATGAGGTTAATTAGTCAGAAAGGCTGGAGCTATATAGATGCTGAGTATGAAAATGGAACTATCGCTATGCATGATGAGAGTGAAGAAACAAGAATAATATACAGTTGGGATAACAATTCAGAAGAATACGCAATTATGGCTAAATATAGTTCTAGGGAAAAGGCAGAAAAGGTACTGGAAGATATGACGAAGATGTATGGAAGTTACATATCGTGTAACGGTGGCCCAGGAATCCTGCAGGGTAGTGGTTATCAGCAGGCATTCTGTTTCACACCACCGAAAGTGTTCCGGTTTCCAGCAGATGATGAAGTGGAGGTGTGATCATGGCGCAGATTCCATATGAGATCAAACAGGATCCGAACTGGACCAGGGCACTTGAAATTTCCACGCAGTACAGTGCGGGAAAATATCCAGCTACGTGGGTGCTAAACTTTATAAACGAATGGAATGCAGCCGTGACAAGGCTGAGAAGATAGGAGTGTGGAATAGATGAGACTGATTGATGCGGATAAACTGCTGGATGCGTTAGACAAAGTAGAACAGGACTGTGAGAATGCCTGCATTATACCCAGCTGGACCATGGCAGTAGAAAAAATCAAGCGACAGCCAACAGCCTACGATGTGGACAAGGTTGTGGAGAAACTGGAAGAGGAGCGGGAAATATCATGTGCTGACTTTGATAGATATGTTGAGGATTACAGCCCATGTTTAGATGCAGAATATGATGACTTTTTTCACAAAGGGTTAGAAAGAGCTGCGAGAATAGTGAAGAGAGGTGGAGCGGATGAAAGATAGGTATTTATTCAAGGCAAAAACCTGCAATGGGAAATGGGTAAGCGGATTTTTACATTGTAATTGTAAGGGAAATAAATGGTATATCAGCAATAAAGCAGTGGCACCATTTGCATTTGAAGTAAGACCAGATACCATCTGCCAGTGCACAGGCTTGAAAGATAAGAACGGCGAGCTGATTTGGGAGAATGATATTTGTAAATATTATAATCCAGAAGATAAGGATGGGGTTGGCATTATAAAAGATGATTATGTCTCTTGGATAAAAGGGACTATAGCCACAAAAGAGCTGATGACTCCTTTGTTTTACCTGAGATGTGGTGATGAATGGGAAGTCATCGGAAATATATTTGATAATCCAGAATTGAGATAAAGGAGAGTGATACATAATGGCATACGCAGGCAAATGCGATAGATGCGGTGGGTTCTACGACCTGCCGTTTGAACACGGAGCAGCAATAAGGGCAAGGGTGGTTGATGTGTTCGATGATGCAGTAGAGACAAAGGATTTATGTCCGGACTGTCTAGAAGAACTGCGAGATTTCCTTGAAGGGGCACAGCTCAATGATCCGCTTGGGGAAAGACAGATAGGGTTTAAGACACAGGTAGATCCTTACAATCATCTGATGAATAGGTTTACCCGGAAGGAGTGAGGCGGTGAAAGCGAAAGAGTATTTGAAACAAGTGGAGCTGCTGGATGTTAAGATCAAACAGAAGAAGATAGAACTTGCAGGACTCAAGGAAGATGCAACCTGTACAGGGGCATTTGATTATTCGTCTGAGAAGGTGCAGACAAGCGCCAAGGCTGATTCTATGAGCAATAAGGTGGCAAAGTATGTTGACCTTGAAAATGAGATTCATGGGGACATAGAGAGGTTCACGGAGCTCAAGCATAAGGTCATAGGACAGATACATATGCTGGATGATATAACGTACATGGAGATCCTGTTCAAGAAGTATATAGAGTACAAGACACTGAAAGATATAGCTGTTGAAATGAAGTATTCATATGGCAGGACGAAACATATACATGGGTTTGCACTTGAGGCATTTAGAATTAAGGTTTTGGAAAAGTCAGCACCAAATAGCACCAAGTAGCACCACATAGCACCTAGCAAACGTGGTATACTGCAATGGTAAAATTATATTGATTCATAAGGGACATGACTGTTTGCCATTTCGGTCGTGTCCCTTTTCTTATGCCCAGTGGTTAAAAATGCAAACTCCTAAATCGTAAAATGTGAAAATG
>USSH01000124.1 GCA_900557435.1 uncultured Coprococcus sp.
GTTCAGACGTCTTCCATCTTCTGGTCTCAAACGTCTGTTGATCTCCTCCAGAACGCATATCGCTGCGCGCTCCATGAGCAGAAGTCCCGGAATTCCTCTCTCCTGTATGGTACGTCTGTCTATCTCCTGCATCTCTGCTCTGTCAGCCAAATAATACATACTCCCATCTCCTATCACTTCAGAACCAGCCGTTTCAACCTGATTCATTATCTGTAATATCACTATATATCAAAGAAAACGGATAATTTCTCTCGAAATTATCCGTTCTTACCCCACTGTATATATACTGATATATACCAGCAATACAATGGACCATAATTCTTCTGTAACAGATTATCTCTTCTTGAGGAAATCTGGAATCTTTATACTCTCTGCCTTATTCACTGGTCTGCTTACATGTGCAGGCTCAACCGGTGTTGCTGCTGGTGTTGTCTGTGCAGCGGTCACTGGAGCAGTATATGCTGGCTTTGATACTGTCTCTGAAGCCGTGCTGTTCAGGAATGATGGTCTGCTGCTGACTGTCTGTGCTCCAAGACTCTGACCTGCATATGTTGCAGGCTTGCTCTCTGATACTGGAACTGTTGTTGTAGCAGGCTTTGGTGCTGCTGTCGTCATGGTTCCCAGTGGTGATGCAGTTCCTGCATATCTTGATGTCACATCGCTCTCGCCTGATCTCTCAAGACCTGTAGCTATGATCGTGATGCTGATATCCTCGCCCATGTTGTCATTGTCAACTGTACCGAATATGATGTTGACTCCATCTCCAGCCTGCTCTGTAAGATATGTAACTGCATCATAAGCTTCAACAATACCGATATTACCTGAGAAGTTGACGATGATATCTGTAGCACCTGAAACTGTTGTCTCAAGAAGTGGTGAATCCATAGCCTCCTTGATAGCATCGACAGCCTTATTCTCTCCACTGGCTGAACCTATACCAATATGTGCAATTCCCTTATCTCTCATGACCGTCTGAATATCAGCAAAATCAAGGTTGATAAGACCCGGCTTGTTGATAAGATCCGTTACGCCCTGAACACCCTGCTGCAGAACCTGATCTGCCTTTTTCAGCGCATCCGGTATGCTTGTTCTCTTATCACAGATCTGAAGGAGCTTGTCATTAGGGATAACGATAAGAGTATCAACGTTCTCCTTAAGTCTTGCGATTCCTTCCTGTGCATTTCTCATACGTGGCTTGCCCTCAAAACCAAAAGGCTTTGTGACAACACCTACTGTAAGGATACCAAGGTTACGAGCCATCTCTGCAACTACAGGAGCTGCACCTGTACCTGTTCCGCCACCCATACCACATGTGACAAATACCATGTTGGCGTCCTTGATGATATCTACGATCTCTTCTCTATTCTCCTCTACCGCACTGGCTCCGATCTCCGGCTTTGCTCCAGCGCCAAGACCCTTAGTAAGTTTCTCACCAATCTGAATCTTTGTTGTAGCTCTACTAAGTGAAAGAGCCTGCTTATCTGTGTTGATCGCTATAAGCTCAACTCCCTCAACATTCTCATCAATCATTCTGTTTACAGCATTATTACCTGCACCGCCGACACCGATCACAAGAATTCTTGCAGGTGTTCTCTCGTCATTTGATTTTATTTCAAGCACGGTTGCATCCTCCTTAATATTATTCTCTATTATTTATCTCTTATTTCAAATATTGTACATAAAAGGGCATAATTACGCCACTTCATCGCATTAGTACCTATATAATACGATTTTTTATATCAATACGCAAGATTTTTTTATTTATTTTCTTTAAATATAACGTTTCCATCGGATGCACTGTAATTGGACATATCCAATGTGCCTTTCTTACCCTTAAGTGTCGACAGGATACTCTCAAGATTCATAAATTTACTTTCAAGATTGTCTGCATTACCAATCTTTATCTTGATTCCATCTTTGTGAAGTATAAGATTCTGTTTACTGTCATATGTTATCTTATCTATCTGTATATCGTTTTTGAATATCAGCTGTGTCATGGTGAGGATTTCCTGAAAAAAGCTATCATCTCCAACCGACAGCTTCTTTCCCTGTTCAACGCTGTCACTTGTAAGTCCCTCTATGCACGGAACATCATCGAGCTTCTCGTCTGATATCTCAAGAACTATTCCATCGCCGTCAAAATACGCATATTTATCTCCGTATTTTATGCATCCTGCCATAGCCTTCTCATATACAGTTATTGATACCGTGTTTCTGTTCACATATGACACATCTATCTTATCTATGAATGTCAGCTCTCCAGGCGGATTGATGCGGTTATTGAGCAGGAAGAATAAAGTATTGTTGTATTTTTTGCCACCAGAAACTATATCCTCAAGCTGCTGATCCGTATAATGATCTGTGCCACTCACCTCTATCTTCTTCAGCTTGTAACAGCTGTTTACTATGGCAAATGCGATCAATGCGATCACTATAACCACCAAGAGTATTCTCATTATCACCTTGAAAACTCTTGCAGCTCTCTCCCGTCTCTTTTTTCTACGCTCAAGCTTTTCCTGTCTGAGTCTCTTTTTCATCTCCAGTTCCTGCGGGGTTGGCTTTCTTTTAACTTTTTTCTTTTGTACCTTGGACTTATTTTTGTCCGAAGGTCTTTTTTTGCGTTTCGAGTCACGGCGATCGACATCCGAATTTCTGCCAGTCTTACGCGGCTTGTTCTCCTGATCACCCGCCGGTCTTCTCTGTCTCTGCGATCTATTCTCCTGTTCACCCGCCGGTCTTCTCTGCCTCTGTGGTCTGCTCTCCTGACCATCCGCCGGCCTTCTCTGTCTCTGTGGTCTGCTCTCCTGGTCATCCGCCAGTCTTCTCTGCCGCTGTGGTCTGTCCTGATAGTCGACGGATGCATCTGCATTATCTCTTACTCTGCGTCTTTCATCTGCCGAGTGACGAACGCCTTCCCCAGCTTGAACCCGACGTTTATCAACAGGAACCCTTACCCGTCCATCAAGGCGTCTCCCGGTCTCAACATCCACCTTTCCGCTCTGTCTTCTCGCACTTGCCACGTCAACATTGCGGCTCTTTCTCACCTGGGCATTTTCTGTGTGGCTGTGTCTTGCATTTTCAGACATTTTCTTGTCTCTGTCCGACCTTCCATTGCCAACAGCTGCAACCTTGACATCACCGGGCTTTCTGTTTCTTCTCTGCGCAGTATCGTCCCTGACAATCCCTCGCTGTGCAGCAACATCAACACTATACTCATTCAGATTCCGTCGTCCACTATTTACCTTTTCATTTTCAGCATGGTAAGCATCCGGCTGTCTCCTACTTGCCGCCGATCTGCTTGCCGAGTGGTTGCTGCTTCTATATTTATCATTGTTTCTTCTATTGCTGTAGGTTCTGTTATCTTCGCTCATTTACATCTACCTTTTTAGAATGTATCTTCGATCAGGATGTTTCTGTGAAATATTTCTTTCAAAATATCTTTTTCAAATATCTCTTTCAAAATGCTGTTTTTTATTATTTTTCTATCAGGATATTTCTCTGAGAAACTTATTTTTTATTATATCTGTTATATCTGTTCTATCTATATCTATTCTATCTATATCTATTCTATCTATGATTTATATGCGTATCATAGGAAGTCTCCGAACTGTCATGTGCCGAACAGACAGACATAACTATGCCGATCTCCGCAAGAATAAAAATGATTGAACTACCACCATAGCTGATAAATGGCATTGGGACACCTGTGGGAGGTATCGTGTTGGTGACAACACCCATGTTTATCAGCAACTGCACCGCCACATGTGCCATGACACCTATAGAGACCAAGCTTCCAAAGCGATTATCTGCATTCATCGCTATAATAACCAGCCTATACATAAACACGGCAAAAATCACTATCAGGAATATTGCTCCAACTATACCCAGCTCCTCGCACACAACAGAAAATATCATATCGTTGTGTGATTCCGGAATGAACCCCTGCTTCTGAACACTCTTGCCATAACCAAGGCCAAAAAGTCCTCCCGATCCCACTGCGTATAATGACTGAACAGTCTGATAGCCATCGGCATACTGCTCCGGAGCAAGCCATATTCTAACACGGTCTGCCCTATATCCGGCAAACAGAATAAACAGCACACATCCCACTATACCACACAATCCTATCACAATAAAATGCTTTATTCCCGGACTGGCTACAAATAGTATTACAAACATTATCCCAAAGCATATGATCGCAGTACTTAGGTTTTCTATTCCTATTAGCACTATCGTAAGAACCGGCAGTGCCATAACCTTTAACAGGCAGCCAAATCTGCACAGATCGCGGCTCTTCACCGCAGCCTGTGCCGCAGTGTAAACCGTTATTGCCAGCTTTGCATATTCCGACGGTTGAAAGCCAACAGGCCCTATATACAGCCATCTCGACGATCCATGGCTTGCAGTTCCTATCACAAGCACCAATATCTGCAGCAACAGAGAAATCCACAGGATCACCTTTGAATATTTGAATAAAAACATATGATCGATTCTTGACACTATTATCATTCCAAGCACGGCAATAAACATATATATTGCCTGCCGCCTGAAGAAATACGTATCGTCACCATACAGATCCCGTGCCCTGTAGCTGCTTGTGCTATATATCATGGCAAGTCCAAATATCAGAATCATGGCTAGCACAACCAGCATCGGCAGGTCGATATACCTTTCTCCGGTTCTTATCTGATGCTTCCGTGCATTTATACTTCCATCTTCTGAAACTACAGAGCTGCCATTCAATCATATCACTCCTTATAGCCTCTTACATATTCCTTGAACATCGTTCCACGTTCCTCATAGTTCTTGAACTGTCCCCAGCTTGCACATGCAGGGGAGAGAAGAACAGCATCGCCATCAACTGCATTTTCATGGCAGTATGCAACTGCCTCCTGCAGATTCTCCTCAAATACTATCGAATTAAATCCATGCCTCTTTGCACAGTCTGCTATCTTCTGTGCTGTCTGACCGATGAGCACAAGACACTTCACTTTACCGCCAAATGCCTCTATCCACTCATCATACTCGGAACCCTTATCGTATCCGCCACCGATCAAATATGTAGGTGATACCATCGCCTGAATACCCTTTATGGCTGCATCCGGGTTTGTTCCCTTTGAATCATTATAATATGCCACACCATTTATCGTATCGACATACTCTATTCTATGCTCAACAGCCTTGAATGATGTTGCTGCATCTCTTATTATTTCTACCGGCACACCCATATAGTACGATATTCCTACCGCCGCAAGCACGTTCTCAACATTGTGTGCACCGAGCAGCTTAAGATCGCTGAGTGCCAATACATTTATCTTTTTGCCGCCGTCTTCAAGCACTATATTTCCATCCTCAACGTACACACCGCCAGCCGGCTTTTCCAATCTGCTGAAATATACGACACGGACGTGAGCCTTTGCCTTCTCACCCATGGCTCTTGTATGCTCATCATCATAATTAAGCACAGTCACATCATCCATGGTCTGATTCTTGGTTATCGAAAACTTCACATTGCCATAATTCTCAAATGTATAATGTCTGTTCAGGTGATCCGGTGTGAGATTAAGTATGGCACTCACATTCGGATGGAAGTCTATGACTGTCTCCAGCTGGAAGCTGCTTATCTCTGCTACTGTGTCAGAATCATCATTTGTCGTATCACACAGTTCAGTGTAAGGGATTCCTATGTTTCCAACAACTATCGTGCCGGCATTGTACGCCTTTACTATCTCGCCCACAAGAGCTGTCGTTGTGGTCTTGCCATTTGTTCCGGTTATTGCTGCTATCTTGCCCTTGCCATAATGATATGCAAGTTCTATCTCACTCCAGATAGGTATTCCAGCATTTCTGACTACGTCTGTGAACGGAGCGTCAACCGGGATTCCAGGGCTTATGACCATGAGCTGTGATGCCGAAAGCGCCTCCTCGCTAAGTTCACCCAGAACAACATTTACAAGCTCCGAGTTATCCACTGACTCCTTTATCTTATCTATATCTCTGTCCTTGTTCTCATCAAACAGATATACCGAAACTCCATGCTTTACCAGAAGCTTTGTTGCGCTGATACCACTTTTTCCTGTTCCTGCTACTATCGCTGTCTTTATCTCCATAATCTTCACCATGGCGTAATTCACGCCACTTTCTCCTTTCTATGGCTATATACGGGCTATATACGACTATACTAAAGCTATATTCAATTCATTAAAGTGCCAGAAGTCCCACAACACAGAGTACTGCTGTCACGATAGAGAATATGGCAACAACCTTTGACTCCGGCCATCCGCCGAGCTCAAAATGGTGGTGTATTGGTGCCATTCTGAACACTCTCTTTCCTGTAAGCTTAAATGATACAACCTGTATTATAACTGACAATACCTCAAGGAAGTATATAAATGCTATTATCACTATGAATATCGGCATCTTGAGCATGTATGCTGTAGAAGCAACAAATCCTCCAAGTGCCAGCGAACCTGTATCACCCATGAACACCTTTGCCGGATATACGTTGTATACCAGAAATCCGAGAAGGCATCCAACTGCAGCACATGTCACAGGTGCAACGCCTGAACCGGTTCCGACTGCAACAACCGCAAAGAATGTCGCAATGAGAACTGTGACTGATGAAGCAAGACCGTCAAGTCCGTCAGTAAAGTTTGCACCGTTTACAGTTCCAAGCACTATAAAGAATAACAATACAACATAAAGTACACTGTTAAGCTGAATTGTCTTGCCCACAAATGGTATTATAAGTTCATTGTTGATCGTTGAGTACTTCTCTACATAATATGCAAATACACCGGTGACAACTATCTGTCCCAGCATCTTCTGCCATGCACGGAGGCCCATGGATCTCTTCATTACAACCTTGATATAATCATCTATAAATCCTATCAGTCCAAATCCCAGAGTTACAAAAAGGACAGGAAGGACATCTGGATAATCTTTCATATATATAAGTGTCGTGATCGTAAATGAAAGCAGTATGATAAGTCCACCCATTGTAGGTGTACCTGCTTTTTTGAGATGCGCCTGCGGACCATCATCCCTGACAAACTGTCCAAACTTCAGTTTCTTCAAAAAAGGAATTACAATGGGGCTTAGCACTACACTGATTCCAAATGCTATCAAA
>USSH01000125.1 GCA_900557435.1 uncultured Coprococcus sp.
TTCCTATTGGCTGGGATGGTATGATCCAGTGGGCAACACGTAGAATGATATCTGACACTCTGCTTGAGATGACACATCACGGAGCAGGCCCTGTTCATATCAATGTTCCTATGAACTTCCTTGAGAATAAGTTCCCACCTGCAGAGACACTTCAGCTCAGCAAATACAGACATATCGACAGAGTTGAGATAGCAAGCCCTGCACAGGTTTGGGATAACACTATAGCAAAGCTTAAGAAGGCAAAGAGGATCCTTGTGATCGTAGGACAGAATATGCCTATGGATCCTGAGGAGAAGAAGAATTTCGATAGATTCTGCAGCAGCTACAATTGTTGCGTTGTAACAGATCATCTCTCAAACCTTGAGAACGAATATTCTCTTAATCCGTTCAACCTTCTCAGAAAGACTGGCAATAACTTCTTTATCCAGAATCTCATGCCGGATCTTGTACTGTATTTTGGCGGTAAGCGAGTACTCAATTGTCCTCTTCAGGGTAAGATGAGAGGAATACCTAGAAAGTTTGAGTTCTGGCGCATTGATCCGGATGGAAAGGTTGCCGATCTGTATAGAACTCTTACACATGTATATGAGATGCCTACAGACTACTTCTTCAAGTATTGTGCTGACAGAGCAGATGGCAGCAAGAATGATAAGAACTACTACAATGTTTGGAAGAAGAATGTAGACGACTATCCACAGGTGGATTACAAGACAGTTGAGGGCTTTAACTCATTCTATACAATAGGAAAGACTATGTCAGTTATGCCTAAGAATTCACTGCTTCACCTTGGAGTAGGAACCTCATTTAACAGAGCACATTTCTACGATCTTGATCCAAGCGTTGATGTGTACTGTAACATGGGAACAAATGGTATAGATGGTTCAGCTTCCACATTCATGGGACAGGTATGTGCAAGTGATGAGAATACACTTTGCTTCCTGTTCATAGGAGATCTCAGCTTCTTCTATGATATGAACTCTATCTGGAACAAGCCGATGTCAGGAAATATCAGAATCCTTCTGAACAATGACGGCGGTGCAGGATTCCTTAGACATTTCAATACACCGGGTATCACTCAGGCTCATAATGCGATCGCAAAGGGCTGGGTAGAGTCACTTGGATTTGAGTATCTCTCAGCAAGCAATAAGGCTGAATTTGACAAGAATGTCAAGAGATTTGTTTCAAATGAGAATAAGCCGATGTTCATGGAAGCGTTTATTGAATAAAAATATAGGTTTGATAGGTGTTTGATTTATGAAATTTGAGATACTGCTTTCGTGTATGAACCTGTGTGGTGAAGACATAATAGAAAGATCACATATCACCTCGTCCACATTGATAGTCAATCAGTGTGGACGGGATGATTACCAGGAATATGAAAAGAATGGTAAAAAAATCAGAATTTTTTCGGTGAATGACAGGGGTCTTACCAAAAGCAGAAATTTCGCGATCCGTAATTCGAAAGCGGATATATGTCTGTTGTGTGATGATGATGAGGTGTTTGTGGACAACTGCGAAACAGGGATCATCAAGGCTTATGAGGATATACCGGAAGCGGATGTTATTATATTTGATATAGGCAACAGGCAAACGGGACAGAAGAAAGTCCCGAAAAAACTCAATTATTTTGAATTGATGCATGTGGCTTCGTGGCAGATATCATTCCGACGGGAGAGTTTGATAAGGAATGATGTATATTTTGATGAGAGGATGGGTGCCGGCTCGGGAAATGGAGCTGAGGAAGAATTGAAATTTCTCACAGACTGCAGAAAAAAAGGGTTAAACATATATTATGTTCCTTTTGTAATTGCGGATGTGGCACAGACGAAGTCGACTTGGTTTAAAGGTTATAATGAAGAATTCTTTGTGAATCGTGGCAACACAACCCGGTATATCATGGGATATGTGCCGGCATTTTTTTATGCTGTATACTACAGCGTAAGGAAAAGGCATATGTTCGATGAAAAAATAACAGCATTTAAGGCGTTCAGACTCATACTGAGAGGTATGAATGAGAACAGGCTGGGCAAAAATAATCAAAAAAATAACGGGTAAAGAAATATAGAAAGACAAAGATGGTAAACAAAGATGAGTGACAAGATATTAAGTGTTGTAATTCCGTCTTATAACAGTAAGGCGTATCTGGTTAAGTGTCTGGATTCTCTGGTGGTTCCGGAACTTATGGATAAGATTGACGTGATCGTCGTCAACGATGGCTCTACAGATGGAAGTGAAACTATATGTGATGAATATATATCCAGATATCCGGATAGTTTTACGCTTATTAATAAAGAGAATGGCGGACATGGTTCCGCGATCAATGCTGGTGCAGCCGTGGCCAGAGGACGATATATGAAAGCCCTTGATGCGGATGACTGGTTTCTGACGGAGAGTATTCCACAGTATATAGAGGCTCTTGAAAAGACTGATGCAGATGTGGTACTCACATGTCATCACACGATCAATATAACAACAGGAGAGGTAAAGAATTGGAGATGCTTTCCTGATGAATTTGGCAGGAAATATACAATGGCAGAGGTTATGTCGGATTGGAAAAAGTTTGACCGAAGCCTGACTTTCCATGGAATAACATACAGAACAGCATTTTATAAAGAAAAAGGTGTGAAGCTGGCGGAGAATGTGTTTTATGAGGATCATGAATACGCCACATATCCATGCTGCCAGGCTGAATCTGTATTGCCGTTGGATTTGTTTGTATACGAATATAGAATCGGCGATGTGTCGCAGAGTGTATCGGCTGAAAACCAGCTGAAGAGAATAGATCATACGAAGTTTGTCATAGTCAAGATGCTCAAGGACAGGACTCAGATAAAAGATGAATGGGCGCGGGAATATTGTGACAAGAAGATACACCTGCTGTTCCTCAGCTTTATGGTTACTTCGATGTTGTGCGATCCTGACAGAAAGCGCGGAGTTGCCCGTGTGGATGAACTGATGACGTATATAGTCAAACGTAACAGACACGTGGTGGATATGTCGATCAATCATTACAGAATACTGAAACTCCTGAATGCCGCACATATTGGCCTTGAAGGATACAACAGGATGTTGGGATCCAAGCTTTACAATCGGGTAAGGCATAATAAGACATTTGACTAACGGGCATAATAGAGTTAATGATGAAGATTGATTCGAGATTGATTTGAAGGACTAATTCGGAGGATTGTTTCAATGAAATTTAAGAGCGGAAGCTTTTTAGAAGTTTTTAATTATAAGGATCTTTTAAAGCAGCTTGTAACAAGAGATTTAAAGTTAAAATATAGACGAAGTTTTCTTGGATACGTATGGAGTATATTGAATCCATTGCTTATCATGATAGTAATGGTAGTTGTATTCTCAAAAATGTTCAAGAGACAGATTCCACATTTCCCGGTATATTTGTTTTCCGGACGAATCATCTATGAGATGGTTATAGGAGCATGTGGAAAAGCACTGGGAAGTATAACTGATAACTCATCTCTTCTCAGAAAGACCTATGTATCGAAATTTATGTTCCCACTGGCAAAGATCACCAGTTCACTCGTGGACAGTATGTTCTCACTGGGAGCGTTTCTTATAGTAATTATATTTACAAAATCGCCATTTTACTGGACTATGCTGTTGTTCCCATTTATATTCCTTCAGGCATATATCTTTGCCTGCGGACTGGGATTTTTCCTGGCACAGCTCCATGTATTCTTCAGGGATACGAGGTATATATGGAATGCCATTACAACCATGTGGATGTATTGCTCGGCAATTTTCTATCCGATAAGCATGCTTCCGGACTGGCTTCAGTTCTTTGTAAATTATTTCAACCCAATATATGTATATATCAAGCAGTTTAGAGCTATAGCGCATACAGGACAGCTCCCGGGAGTTGGAACGGTCGGCCTTGGAATATTCTATGCACTTTTATTCTTTGGTCTGGGAGTATTCTTCTTTAAGAAGAATCAGGACAAGTTTATTCTGTATATTTAGGAGGTTAGATGATGGATACAACTGCTAAGAATGGCGGAGAGATGGACGTAAATGAGATATTTACCTCCAAAGCTCAACAGGCATCCACAGTAGAACAAGGTGAAACTATCATAGAACTCAAAGACGTAACGATAAGATTCAACAAGAACAATCTTAAGATAGATAACCTGAAAGAATATTTTATCAGACTTGTCACAAGACAGCTGATGTTCCAGGAGTTTATTGCACTCAAAGATATAAATCTGGAGATAAAGAAGGGCGAATCCTGGGGCTTTATAGGAACAAATGGAGCTGGAAAATCCACACTGCTCAAGGTTGTGAGCCGAATACTCAAGCCTTCAAGCGGAACTGTGTCCGTGTCAGGGACTGTGGCCGCACTTATAGAGCTTGGCGCAGGAATAGACCCACAGCTCACGGCGAGAGAGAATATATTCCTCAATGGAACCTTGCTTGGATATTCCAAGGCTTTTATAGAATCAAAGTTTGACGAGATAGTTGAGTTTTCGGAGCTTCAGGACTTCCTTGATTCCCCGGTAAAAAATTTCTCATCAGGTATGAAGACAAGACTTGCATTCTCTGTAGCTACAGCGGTTAACCCGGACATACTGATAGCAGACGAGATACTCGCGGTTGGAGATATGAAATTCCGAAAGAAGTGTGCGGCAAAGATGACAGCCATGCTTGAAGCAGGAACCACACTTCTCTATGTGTCACACAGCCTTCCTGCTGTCAGGAAACAGTGCAATAAGGTTATGTGGCTTGACCATGGGCATGTGATCATGGTTGGAGAGACCAATAAGGTATGTGATGCGTTCCAGAAAGAGATGGAGTCACCGGTTCCGATAATCCTTGCGGGAATAAATGGCAATGCCATCGCTGATCCTAAGACGTTGGCTCAGATGGCATCTGCAAATGAACAGCCTAAGGTTGTGACAGCAGCGGAGGCGGCTAAGAACGCAGCGGTGGCGAAAAAAACAGCAGATGCTCTCACAAAGAAGGCTGTTGCAGCAAAAAAGACAGCTGCAGAGCTGGTCAAGAAAGCTGAGGCGGCCAAGAAAGAGGCGGCAGCGGCTGCCAAAAAAGCGAAGGAACTTGCGGCGGCAGAGGCAAAGTCAGAAAAGAAGCTGGCAGAGACAAAGTCAGAAAAGCCGGAAAAACCAGTTGAGGAAACCGTGGCAGATAAAAAACCGGAAAAACCAGTTGAGGAAACCGTGGCAGATAAAAAACCGGAAAAGCCGATTTCGGGAGAAAAAGAGGCAGAGAAGTCTCCGGTTGCTGAGGTTCAAGAGACTAAAGGTGAATCTGATGTTTCAGACGATGCCGCAAAATAGATAAATTGCACCGATTATATAGCAATATAATTATAAATAAAAAAGAGGATACACAAGACATAGGAGGATAGGAGTAATGTTACAAAATGTAAAGTTGCAGAATGTTATGCTTCAGATGAATCTGGATATGAACATAGTGGATTATCCGGAGTTCAGCGCAATAGGCAAGGATTATAGAACACCGTTTACCTATGACTCGGCAAAGCAGTGTCATATCATGCAGAAGTATAACAAAGTCAATTTTATGACATATTACAACTGTATACAGGTGAAGAAGTGGACTGAGTATACCGGCGTAAAGAATTTTAAACTTCATCTCAGAATGAAAGGTAAAGTTAATTTGTCGTTGTATGCAATATATGCCGCATCTGTAGCAGTCACATACAATGCGCTCAGCACACAGATTATAGAGTGTGACGATGTGAGCGATGTTGTTGTCAACATTCCGGAGACTGACAAGGCGCTGGTAGGTTTCAGAATGGATATTCTTGAGGACACCGAGTTATACAGTGCATATTACTCCGCAGATATAGAGGAAGACAGAATAAGAGATGTTAATATCTCACTTGCAACAACAACATTTAAAAAACAGGAGTATATAAAGAGAAATATCGAGCTTATCAAGAAGAATGTTTTGTGTGAGGGCAGTGATCTCAAGGGACATATCTTTGTACATGTAATTGATAACGACAGAGAACTTGATCCTTCGGAGCTTGACTGTGAAGACCTGAAGATATATATGAACAATAATGTCGGTGGTGCAGGCGGATTCACAAGAGGTATGATAGAGGCACTTAAGAGAAAAGACAAGCCTACACATGTCCTTCTCATGGATGACGATGTTATGGTTATGCCAGAGAGCTTGTTTAGAACATATTATCTGCTCAGACTCCTCAAGGATGAGTACAAGAAGTGCTTCCTCAGTGGAGCGATGTTCGATTACGACATTCGTGAGAGACAGTATGAGGATGTTGGATATGTTCATAAGAAAGATGGATCATATGGACCTATAAAAGAGCCTATGGATATGAGATCCATAGACAACATAATTAAAAATGAAGAGTATAGCTTTGATGTGGAAGATGCATATGCAGGATGGTGGTACTGCTGTATCCCTGTTGAACATAAAGAAGAGAGAGGTCTTCCACTTCCGGTATTCGTAAGAGGAGATGACGTTGAGTTTTCACTCAGAAATAAGCCGGGATTCATAGCACTTAATGGTATCTGTATATGGCATGTAGGATTTGCGGGCAAGTTCAATGCGGCTATGGAGCTTTATCAGGTTCACAGAAACAGTTTTGTAATACAGGCTGCCGGCGGAATCTGTCAGGAAGAGGATTTCCTTGCAAGGATCAAGGCGATGTTCTGGAAAGAACTTACAAGATTTGCGTACAATAATGCAGAACTTCTTATTGATTCGATAGATGATTACCTCAATGGACCTGATTATATCAAGAATCTTGACGGTGAGAAGAGTCTCAAGGAGCACAATGCAAAGAATGAGAAATTAGTTCCTCTTACAGAGTTAGGTTATTCAGGAACTCTGCCATCGGATCCATATGAGTATACGAGTCTCAACAAGATTAGAAAAATATGGTATATGATCACGATAAACGGACACCTTCTTCCTAACTTCCTGTTGAAGAAGACCCCAAGTATCATTGCGTATGACTGGTTCTTTGTTCCTGGAAAGAACTATATGAAGAAGACTCTGGTTGCAGTTAACAATAACAACATGACAGGTGCTATCAGAACTATCAACAGAAAGAAGTGCTTTGCTCTTATCAAGAGATACAGAAAGG
>USSH01000126.1 GCA_900557435.1 uncultured Coprococcus sp.
ATGCCACACTCGTAGGAGTGTGGCGATACCAAATAAGATAGGGAGAGAAAAAACATGAAAAAAGCAGCAACAGTTATAGTGAGTGTATTACTTTGGGCGATTATTCTGATCGCAGCTTTATATGCATTTACGACGATGGCAACAAAGGATAGTCAGAATGTGTCAAGCATACTTGGATATACGCCGATGACGGTACAGTCGGATTCCATGTCGCCGACATTTGAGAAAGGTGACCTGATATTTGTGAAGAAATGCGACACGGCCAAGCTTGAGGTCGGAGATATCGTATGTTTCCACACTCTTATTGAGAACCAGTATGCGCTGAACACCCACCGTATTGAGAAGATCGATGAGACGGAGGGCGGTGCGAGAAGTTATACTACCCGAGGTGACAACAATGCCGCAGCCGACCAGCACATCATTTCAGATGGAGATATCGTCGGCAAATACGTGGGTCACTGGGCAAAGGTCGGCAAGGTGATGGATTTCCTGTCAAGCAGTGTGGGATTTCTTATCGTTATCGTAATACCTATGTTGATATTCTTCATCTATCAGGTATACAACCTCATCATGATCAATATCAGACTGAAGAGAGCCATTGCTGTGGAGAATGCACAGGCGGCAGAGGAGGCAAGACTCAAGGTCAGAGCTTCTGGCGGAGATGATGGAACTGCTGATAGTGATGCAGAGGCAAAGCTTGCAGAGGCTGAGAGGCTTCGTGCGGAGGCTGAGGAGATGAAACGTAAGGCGGCAGAAGAACTGGCCAAAGCCCAGGCAGCAAATGCTTCAGCCGGCAATTCAGAAAACGGGGCTGCTGATGGTATGTCAGATGGTTCTGCAGATTCTGAGAAATAGGAGGAATAAGTTTAGTGAGTGAATTTTTAAAGTTTGCATTTGAGATCCTGTCGCAGGTTGTATATAACATAGCGCAGGTTCTGGCATCTTTGCTGAGACTGCTGATAACTGGATGGGCAGACTACTTCCTTATATTCAAGACCTATATAGGCACATTGAATATAGCAGGAAAGATACTGTCCGTACTGCTCATGCTCATACTCATTGCAATACCTGTACTTATAGTTGTGCTGATTGTCAGAAAGATTATATTGAAACATCAGCTTAAGAATGACGATGTGGACAATTCAGAGCTTTACAAAGAGATAGGAAGACTGAACAAGCAGGTACTCAATCTCATGGATGAGAAGAATAGTATCCTTGCACTCAAGGTCAACGCCATGGGTGGAACAGAGAGGATACCTTATATGGGTGCATCTGCACTTGTGGATGATGGCATACCTACTGTTGGCAATGTGACAAATGCATCAGGTGAGGCTGCAGCGTCTGTGGTTCCTTCTGCGGTGGCTGCAGGAGGCAAGGCTGGTGTAGTGCCGGGGGCTGTCATCGCCGGTGGAACACTCAAGGCGGTTCTGGAGGACAAGCCGGATGTGGTACATCGTTTTCCAAAGCTGCAGCTTGTGGATGAGAAATATGCGAATTATGTTGAGCCAGCATTCAACAATGATATATCACTTGAAGAATTTGTGGATAATTACAGACTGTTTGCGGCAAGTCAGTTGCATCTGTACTATACCCCTGAGATCATCCGAAGATTTGTCGCAGGTATGGCGGCAAGTAAATTGCTCATACTTGAGGGTATATCCGGTACAGGTAAGACGAGTCTTCCATATTCGTTCAGCCGTTATATGAACAATCCGGCTACGATAGTGTCAGTGCAGCCGTCATTCCGTGACCGTACTGAGCTGCTCGGTTATTTTAATGAGTTCTCCAAGAGATTCAATGAGACGGAATTCCTGAGAGCTCTCTATGAGGCGAACTACAGACAGGAGCCGACCATGATCGTCCTGGACGAGATGAACCTTGCCCGTATCGAGTATTACTTTGCTGAGATGCTGTCCGTACTGGAGATGCCAAGCAAGGATGAGTGGGTTCTGGATCTTGTTCCGACCGCATGGGATGGAGATCCTGTAAAGCTTGATGCCGGAAAGATACATGTCACAGATGGAACCTGGTTCATCGGTACGGCGAACAATGATGATTCAACATTCACGATCACTGATAAGGTATATGACCGTGCAATGCCGATCGAGCTGAACGAGAGGGCGGATGCATTTGAGTGCGATCCTCAGCCTGCATGTGAGATTACAACGGAGCATTTGCTGTATCTGTTCCAGAAGGCAAAGGTCGAGCATCCTATCAGTGATGTGATGATGGAGAATATACAGAAGCTGGACAAATACCTGCTCACAAGATTCAAGCTTTCATTTGGAAACCGTATCATGAAGCATATGTATGATTTCATACCGGTGTATGTTGCCTGTGGCGGAACAGAGCTTGACGCCATGGATTATATCGTTGCCAGAACTGTTCTGAAGAAGTTTGAAAGTTTGAACGTGAGCTTTGTACGTGATGAGATCACAGGACTTATCAGTTACATAGAAAAGATATTTGGTACAGAGGGAATGAATGACAGTAAGGAGTACCTGAGACGAATTCAGAATCTGTATTGATGATATTAGCGGGCAATAATTTATATTTCAATCGTTTATATATTAGGCAGGAGAAAATGTATGGCAGATAGACCAGATATTAATGATAATACAACTGAAGAGTTTGTTCCGGACGGAGTGCCGAGCCCGGACGCGTGGGATGATCTCGGTGGAGACGGAGTGCCGAGCCCGGACGCATGGGATGAAGGCTCAGGCTTTGATGATTATGGTTATGACGAGGAGTCTGAGTATTCCGAGGATGATCTGACGATCACGAATCTGTACGAGAAGTATACGGGAAGTGTGGAAGAGGCACTTGGCGATGACAGGTATTTCCAGTACATGTTTGAAATGATACAGGCGGGAGATAACAAGCTTCATCAGGTGAACAGAGTTCTCCACAAGGTTGTCGATGAAACCTGGCTTACAGTGGTTGAAGAGGGAATAGAATCCATTTTCAAGATAGTTGATAAGCCTCGAAGGTTCATCGCGACAAAAGAAGAGGTCGTTCCAGTTGCACTGGCAAAGAAGATCAGCGCTGACAGTGTGCGCCATCTCAGTCAGAATACACAGTTCATAGCCACAAATGCTGCCGGAGAGATGCAGCCGACCAAGATCCTTAATGTTACAACAGAGGAGAGTTATGATCTCTATGAGAACAGATTTGTATATCACCTTATACAGAGACTCTTTGCTTTCGTAGATAAGCGTACAGATGTGATCTTCTGGGCGACAGGGGATGAGACCTGCAATGTCATGAGCATGGAGAGCAAGGTGGATGATGCCTATGAGCAGATATCCTATAAGGTGGAGATGACTGTCAAGAACAAGCAGAGCCTTGTGGAAAATGATACGGATAACATGAGCGTCTTCAAGAGGATCGATCGTGTGCGCCGTATGTCGAGGGTTCTGAGGCAGAGCTCATTCTGTGAGATCATGAACGGCTGTGCCAAGGTTCACAGTCCTATCCAGAGAACAAACCTTATGATGAAAGATCCGGATTATCGTGCGTGTTATAAGCTGTGGCAGTTCATAGAGAGCTATGATGAAGTTGGTTTCAGTATAGAGGAACAGGATTCCGCAATGGAATTTGATGAAGAGTACCTCTTACAGATGTATATCAACATGATAACCAACTATACGGTTTTCAAGAGCCTTCTTGAGTCCGATCCCCGCAAGATGAACGAGATCGCGGTGGAGAAGAAAGAACCTGTAAAGCCTAAGTTCATAAAGGAGATCAAGGAGGAGATAGTAGACGATCCGAATATACCTGATGTTGAGATACGAAAGGTATTTGTCGAGGAGGTAACTCAGGCACAGCTGGATGCCGAGGCCGCACTCGAACAGGAAAAGCAGCACACCCAGGAGCTTGAGCAGACAGTTTCGGAGATGCAGTTCTCCATGTCTGATCTGCAGTGGCAGATTGATTCCTTAAGTGAGCAGCTGCAGCAGCTCTCTGATCTGCAGGCTCAGACCGAGGAGGAGCGCAACTCTTATATGATGCAGTTTTCTGAGGAACAGAAGGCTCATCAGGAGACGAAGGATGCGGCGGAGAAGGCGGAGGCAGACGCCCTGGCAGCATTTGAGGCGGCTCAGAACGAGGCACAGATTGCCATGGAAGCAGTTCAGGCTGAGATGAAGTCCAGGGTTGAACAGGTGCAGGCTGAGAAACAGACGGCAGTCGATGAAGCTGAGAAGAACGCAGAGGATATGGTGGCCAGGGTTAAGGCGGAAGCTGCCAGTCAGATCGCAGAGATAACACAGAAGTCAGAGACAGAGCTGGAAGTAGTCAGAAAACAGGCGGCAGAAGATATAGACAGAGCGCATAAGATTGCAGCCGAGGAGATAGCTGAGGCAAGGCTGCAGGCACAGTCAGAGATAGAGCAGACCAGGAGAAATAGTTCAGAAGAGATTGAAGCTGTCAAGGCTGAGGCAGGTAAGCTGATAGCCGACTTGAAGACACAGGCAGACAAACAGATAGCCGAGGCAGATAAACATATAGCTGATACAAAAACACAGGCAGATAAGCAGATAGCTGATGCAAAAGCTGAGGCGGAGAGACTTATTGCAGACATCAAGGCAGAGGCAGAAAAGACAGTGTCAGATATCAAAGCAGAATCTGACAGGGAGGTTGCTGAAGCCGGGAAGCTCAGAGCTGAGGCTGAGAGATCAGCGGCAGATTTTGAACAGCGTATGGCGGAGGCTCAGAAACGTGCTGAAAATAGCGAGGCAGAGGCGGCAGCAGCCAGGGAGCAGGCAGCAGCAGCGCAGAAGAGTGCGGCTGAGCAGATTGCTGAGATGCAGCGGAAGGCAGATGAACAGATCGAAGCAGCGCAGAAGAGAGAACAGAGGGCTTTGGCAAAGGCGGAGGCAAACAGCCTCAGCCATTACATAAGACGTTCTCTTGAGGAAAGACGAGAACGAAAGAATTCTGCAGACGATAAGTAGTAAAAAGTTGCAACAGGATATACTTTTATGTTTAAGAAGATATTATATACAATTATAAATGTACTATCAGTCATTATCATCATTGCGGCGGTATTTGTACTGCTTATAGTGGTGATGACCAAACCGGGTAAGACTCCGAACATAGCTGGTTACATGGCACTTCGGGTAACCACAGGCAGTATGGCACCAACCTACGATGTGGATTCGCTGATAATTGTTAAGCAGACAGATCCATCAGCCATAAAGGAGAATGATGTGATATCATTTTATTCCTCGGATCCGGCTCTTTCTGGTGCGGTAAATACACATAGAGTTGTCTCGATAGAGACGGATGGTAATAATTATAGGTATATTACAAAGGGCGATGCCAATAACGTGGTGGACCGTTATGATGTGGACTCAAGAGACCTGCTTGGCAGGGTGGTGTGGTCATCGCTCATACTTGGCAAGATAGTGAGGCTTGTGTCCAACCCTCTTATATTTGTACCCATAATTCTTGTTCCACTTGCCATTATACTCATATCCAATCTCGTAAAGACTGTATCCTATGCAAGAAAGATAGCAAAGGATGAGGAGGAGGCAGCCGTAAAAGAGGCTATTCAGTATATAAGAGAGAAGAATCTCAGAGAAACAGGTGACACGACAGAATCCAATGAGAATTCAGAGAGAAAGTCGGAATAGTGGGCCTATAGAAAAAAGGACAGAACTTTTCAGCGAAAGAAAGCTGATGGGTTCTGTCCTTTAATAATTACTCGCTTTATAATCCTACTTTTTAAGCTGGGCCATGAGTTCAGCGATCAAGGCATCCTTCTCGGCAAGCTGGTCGTCCTTCTCAGCAAGCTGGTCGTCCTTCTCAGCAAGCTGGTCATCCTTCTCAGCAAGCTGGTTATCCTTCTCAGCAAGTAGCTTGTCTTTTTCCGCAATTTCTTCGTCCTTAAGTTCAATCATATAGCGGGCTGTATTTTCATCAAGTATTCTAAGAGCATCTGAAAACATACCGATTACCTCCTCTGGTTTATCCAGATAGCTTGCCATATCAGCAATTATGCTTTCAAGATAAGGGTAGTCAGAAACTAGCTCATCAAGTTTACAGACGTTGTCAGTGGATAGTAGGGCAAGCCATCCATTTAGTTCGTTCCGATCTTTTATAGATTTAGAATAGTAGCTTTTCTGAAATACGTCAAGCGAGATTAAATAGAAATCCTGTAACAGATCCATATGAATCCCGGTGTCAAACGTAGTATGCCCAAAATGTGGAAAAACTACAAAAGTAGGATATAGCGCATTCAACTGATATAATTCCGCCTTCTTCTCCTTGTTTTCTTGGTTTAACATGTTTTTTTCTAATGTTAACTTCTTTAACAACGATTTTGTCAGCTTTTGGTAATACTTCTAAAACTTCTCCTGTTTTACCTTTATCATTTCCTGATAAGATTTTTACTGTATCACCTTTTTTTATATTCATTAATTTCACCTCTTTTTTAGCTATTTTATTCACTAATATTATTTAATCTAAAGAACTTCTGGAGCTAAAGATAATATTTTCATATAATTTTTTTCTCTTAACTCTCTAGCGATAGGTCCAAATATACGAGTTCCCTTTGGATTTCCATCTTCTTTTATTATTACAGCAGCGTTTTCATCAAATCTTATGTATGAACCATCAGCTCTTCTTGTAGGCTTTTTAGTTCTAACTACAACTGCTTTAACTACATCACCTTTTTTTACCATTCCACCTGGAGCAGCACTTTTAACAGATGCAACTATTACATCACCAACTTTTGCATATTTTCTGTAAGATCCACCTAAACATCTAATACACATAATTTCTTTTGCTCCTGTGTTATCAGCAACTTTTAGTATAGTTTGTTGTTGTACCATATTGTAATTTCCCTCCTTTAAACAAAGTTTGTTTATTTATTACATTTATTATTTTTTTGAGATAAAATTATTTTATAATAGCTTTTTCTACTATTTCTACAACTCTCCATCTCTTATCTTTTGATAGAGGTCTTGTTTCCATAACTTTTACTTTATCTCCTTCTTGGCACTCATTTTTTTCATCATGAGCTTTTAATTTATAAGTTCTTTTTACGATCTTGTTATATAAAGGATGTTTTACGTTGTCTGTTACACTTACAACGATTGTTTTATCCAT
>USSH01000127.1 GCA_900557435.1 uncultured Coprococcus sp.
AAATATAATGAATGATCTTGCAACATGGTATGAAACTGGACAGAATAAGGTGGCTGTGGTAAGAGGCGGTAAATTTGTCGGAAAAACATGGGCAGTTACTGATTTTGCTATGGGCTTTTTTGATGATCATATAATTATAGACATGAATAAGCAGACTGATTTTGCCTCTTATGCATCTAAAGAAAGGCGGCCTGAAAAGCTCCATGCAAAATTGACCACATCGCTGGATAAATATGATTTTAAGAATAAGCTGCTCATATTTGATAATGCAGAGAATTGCACAGGCCTGTTGAAAAATCTGGTGGATTATGCAAGATATAATACTGAATGCAGAATATGCGTTGTTGCAACGACAGGTATTGCTATGCCTGGGGAGGAAGACTGTGCGGATGATATATGTGTATACGAGCTTATGCCGATGACGTTCGATGAATTTCTTAAAGCCGGCAAGGGCAGAAAATTATGCGCATTCATAGAGAACCAGAAGATATCAGCTATGCCGGATGAAGTCAGGGATAGTGTTGAAACTATGCTGGAGATTTTTTTTGTGACAGGTGGTATGCCGGAGGCTGTGGATGAATATTATAAGACTGGAGATTTGCGCCGAGTTGATGTAATATTAAAGTCTATACTTGACAGAATGACTGATTATCTGATAAACTCCACTCCGAAGAGATATCTTTCGAAGGTAATGGCTATATGGAAGAGTATTCCGGTTCAGCTGACAAAAGAGAATAAGAAGTTCATGTATGGATATGTAGATCCTAAGGCTCGTGCGAGAGAATATGAGATGTCTGTAGAACAGATAGTGCGCATGGGAGTTGTCAGGCGTGTTTACAGAGTCCGGAATGGCGTGCTTCCTCTGGCGGATCAGATAGATGATAAGTCATTTGAATTATATCATCTCGATCACGGATTGCTGAGGATGATGGCGGGAATACTTGTTCAGGATATAGATAGGAACAATGTGCTGGACATGATGGATGGCGTTGTAGCGGAGCAATATGCAATGGCTGAATTATATATGAATAAGAGTGTCGGTGATCTGTATTTTTGGATTTCGTCCGCTACGGCTAAAGTAGATTTTGTGTATGAGGGCGATGGCGAAGTTATTCCGGTGGATGTACAGACAAGTCCACATACAAAGGCTCAGAGTTCTAGGGTATTTCGTCAGAGATACAACAATAGTACATCTGTGAGAGTTTCTACAGATGATATGTTCGTTGATAAAGGATTGGTAAATATACCGCTTTATGGCATATGGTGTTTTTAACATCTGTCATTGGCAGTATTTTTATAGATGCCGAAATAGCTCAGTTGGTAGAGCAACGCATTCGTAATGCGTGGGTCGAGGGTTCGAGTCCCTTTTTCGGCTTATAACCGACACCCCGAAACCTAAGAGAAATCAAGGGTTCTGGGGTGTTTTTTTATGCTCTAAAATGACCTTAGGGGCAGTTTAGGGGCAGAATTATGAGATGAGGGATATGCTGTCAAGTTTCTTGCTGTCATTCTCAACAACCTGTTCAGTGACATGTATATATATGTCTTTGGTTATATCACTCTTACTATGTCCCAGGCGGCGAGCTATCTGCTCCGGAGTCATGCCGGCAGCGGCAAGCAGTGAAGCATGAGTGTGACGGAGCTTGTGAGGGCTGATCTTGTGATTCAATTCTCTCTCTGTGGCTTCTCTGATAAACTTACTATATGCTGCATAAGACATATATGATCCTGTGTGCATATCCGGAATCAGAAGTGTACTTGTGAACCCTCTTTCTAAAAATACCTCTCTGCGCCACAGACGGCACTTTCTGAGCACGGAATCCAGTTCAGGCTGTATATGTATGTCTCTGATGGAATCGTCCGTTTTTGGTGACGTAACGAGGCCGTGGAGATAATCATAGGTTTTGTTGATGTGTATAACCTTTTTTGATAGGTCAATATCATCATCTTGCAGGGCGATCAGTTCACCAACACGGAGACCCGTAAGAAGTAGAATGTTGGTGGCATAGTACCAATTCCACCGATTCTGATCCTGAATGTACTCAAGTAATTTCGTAATCTCATCTGGCTCAAGATATTTGTCATCGGTATCTTCCGGTTCACTGTTATCATCCCAAAGTTTTATCTTGCTGAGTAGTCTATAGTTATCATGCCAGTCGTTCTGATATCCCCAGTTGAGCATAGCCCTGAACCTTGTCAGATAAGTGTTGATCGTACTAACAGGCTTGCCAGAGGCTAATAGACAGTCGTTAAGGTATTGCGCTGTGAGGTTGTTCACAATGACATCTTCACCAAGTAGTTTGATCATTGATAAGGTGATGCGGTTATTTCTGTCTGTTGTAGATTTCTTTAACCTCAGTTCCTGATTATTTATATAAAGCTTCTGGAGCTCTGAAAGCGTGGTTTTCTTGTCAACTTCCTTGTATTGTAAAGCAATTTCAATCTTGCCATTCAGAATCCTCATAGCCTTGTTCCGGTTCTGAGGTGTGTCTTTAGGCATGGTAGTAGTGACCTTCTTCACCTTCTCTGTGAGCGGATCCGTGTACCTCTCACAATACTTGACTGTTCCGTTCTTCTGTGTTTCGCACCACATAAAATCACCATCCTATCTAAAAATAGGCATAAAAAATAAGCCTATCAAAAGTGGAAGGCTTATGGTATAATGTAGCTTGATCAGAGCGTTATTCATAAGCCTTCGGTTTGTGGGTAACTTCCCTCAGGTGCTGGTAACACCTGGGGGATTTTTTATAATATGAAGATGATATTATTCATCCTCATCATCTGTCTCATCCTCTGTTGAATATTCAGAGGTATATGCTTCAGAACTTGACAGTGACTGTCTGTATTCTTCAGCAAGCATTGTTCTGTTGAACTCTGCAGTAGGGCAGATCTCATTTACAAGTTCTTCAAGTTCATCTATTGATACATTAAAGAACTCTTTTCTAAGATTTACCTTGTTTACTCGGCGATCATTAAGTCTCTTGTGAAGTTCGGTTTCAAGACCAGAAGCGTCATCAGAGAAAATAAAGCTGTGTACATCAAATTTGAACGGAACAGAAGCATCTCCAAGTTCATTAACTCTATCCTGTGGATTTATTCTTCTTGTCATTCCAACTTTGAATACATTCTCACCAAATGAACCTAAGTTACTGATAATATAAACATTACCAGCTTTACCATTTTGCAACTTTGCTATTTCATCTTTTTTGATTGTTACATCTGCAAGCTGAGCCTGCAGTTCAAGGATACGAGCTTGCAGAGCAGCAAGGGCTTCACCCTCTGAAGCTTCCGCCTGTTCTTTGAGGGAAGATATCTGATTCTCATATTTCGACTCTTCAAGCTCCACCTTTTTGCGTTCAGCCTCAAGGGCCTTGCGCTCCTCTGCTTCCTGGCGCATCTGCTCCTTGATTGCAAGCTGTTCTTGCTTTGCCTGTTCTTTCTTGACGTAGTAGTTATACTCTATCTTGGCGGCATTGATGAAAAGATATTCCATTTCACCTATGAACTTAGTAAGAGTTCCGGCAATTGTTTGATTACCTTCAGCTGCAATCTTTAGATACTTAGCACAGATATCTTTTATTTGTTCAATACCGTTGTCAAGCTTGTCATATTTTAAATTGTACAAGACGTTCTGCATCTCAGATTCCAGCCCCTTGACAATGAGGTCGTAAATCGTTTTGTTGGCTTTAGTAGTGTATCTGATGGCATATTGCTGTCTGAGAGTGTCAATGGATTTCTCATTTTCTCTATATGCTTTTCGCAAGCTTTTTATATCCATACAATGTAATTTAAGGATAACAGATGGGGCAATGAGATTAGCATCCTCAATATCTGATTGGCTAATTCTGCATTCGTTATATGGGATGTCAGCAGTAATGAAGTTATCTAATGCATATTCAATACTGCTGTAGATCTCCTTAGCACGAGAGATTTTTCGCTCCTGGGTCGCTACTGATTTTTGCAACTTATCATCTTTCGTTTGAAGTGTAGCAATATCTGAACGTAATTTATCTATAGTGGCAAGGTTTTCGGATATTTCGGCATTCACCTGATTAAGCTTAGCCATCGACTGCTGATGGTCATGCACCCCTAAATCCTGCATAGTCTTATTCATGTCTTGCATTGCTTGATTCATCTGAGCATTCTGAGCCGCAAGTTGGGCATTCTGTTGAATAATTTGTTGATTGGTTTCTTTTTGTTTCTTTTCGTCCATGGTCTTCATTATCATCAATACTATGCCGCCGATTGCTGGAAGTATAAGAAACCAGCATGCGCATAGAATAGCAATAAACCATGTACTTAAATACCATTTGTTTTCTTGTTTTTGATTCATCGAATCTCTCCCTTCATTTGTTAATTATTTTTGCAACCCATGTGCATAAGCCTCAATAGAATCTGCAGACTCCTTGTGAAAGTCATCCCGATCTATATGTCTGCAAGCATGGATATATGCCTCATTCAATTGTTCTGTTGTGAAGCGTGTATTAAGGAACACAGTATATGAACCATCTTCATTACACGTCACAGTTTCTTTTACTTTAGTTGCTTTCATATCAAGATACTGAACATATATATCATCCGTCATTGCTATCCCCTCCTTATTTGATTATTTATGCAATATATATCAAAAACAGTGGGATGTTTTTTGCACAGCATTATTTATTATCTTTATTTTTGAGAGCCAATAGCATACTCTGTACTATCTCTAAATCTTCGGGTTTGGCATCCCTTGCAGCATCGAAGAGAAGAGAGAGCTGTTTGTTCTCGAATATCTCTTGTGCTTTCTGAGCTGTTTCATCATCAAAATAGTAAGATGGTTTTGAATCACTTTCAACAATCAAGTCTCCGGGTTCGACATGTAAGTATTTAGCAATATCTATAATAGTATCAACTTTGGGAACTCTTGCACCAGAGCACCAGTTTGATACCGTTGATTTTTCATATCTAAGATCGTTAACTAAATCGCTCTGAGTTTTGCCATTTAGCATTAGATAATATTTTAATAATTTAGCAAATTGGTTTGCACCCATTTCATCACGTCCTTTCTTATGTTTGATTATACACAAAATGAATACTCGTGGCAAGCAGAAAGCAAAAAAAGTTTTCATTTTGCTTGACAGTTCACAAAAAGAATACTATAATGCAATTGCACGATAAAAGAAGGGAGGCGAAAGATTGAACGGTTTAAAGATAAGACTATCAGCTGTTAGAGTAAATGCAGGCCTTTCACAGCAGGATATTGCTGATAAAATGGGCGTTTCTCGTATTACAGTTGGTAATTGGGAAAACGGCAAGGTAAAGATAAAAGAGGCAGAATTAAGAATGTTTGCAGATATTTGCAGTTTTCCTAGAGAAAATATTTTTTTACCTTACTAGTTCACAAAATGAATACTAAGTGATTGAGAGAAAAAGGAACAACGAGTAAGCTTAATGCAATAAAAAATATCTAAAAAAAATTCGTTTCCTGCTCAATTACTTTTCGTCTGTATTTTGGATGTAATAAGAAGGTGAGAGAAAGGAGAGGCATGACAAACAGCATAAATTCAAAGCTAGTAGACATAGCAGAGAAAACGAAAGATATAGAAGAATTCTCTGAGGTGAGGAAGGTTCTCACTGACGAGGAGATAATTTTCTATTATATCGCAAAGAACTGTGAATTGTCGGAAACGTATGACGGCGAGGAGCGCATTATCAAGGACATCTTAAAAGTACTTGGAGCAAAGAAATACTCGGTAAAGCACTCACTACACCTGCTCGATGTGGCAAAAGAGGTTCTTAAATCAATTGCCAGATTCGAGTTTTAGATCATGAAAGGAGATCAAGCGATGCTCAAAAAGATTAAGAAGAAACTCAAAGAGCCGTACTTCATGGAAGATCTTTGGTGCGATTATATCAGACCTGCAGTGATGGGACTGATAGGAGCAGCCATAGGCATAGCTACAGTAATCGTAATAAGACTGTTGTGATGACGGCACTTGCAACACCAACCAGTATAGGGACGATTATTTGCGTAAGCAGATATTGGGTATCAAACCACTGATTCTGTTCAACTACATATATACCATCTTTGGTAAGTGATATTGCAGATTCGGCGGCAAGCTTTTCCGATGGGATTCCTTGATAATCAACGATTACAGGAACGTAGGACAAGAGTTCACCTTTGATAAGATTGTCTACTTCATGCTTGCTGAATTTACCAGAAAGCGACATATAGGTGACAGGTCGGAAATGACGATGGTGGACATAATTCAATATTTTGATATCTGATTTTGTGACAGGCATAAGATCCCCCTAGTTTTTTATCAATTATATCACAGGAAAGGAGATGAGAGCAATGAGCAGAGCAGTCAAGGACATACAGGTAATAGGTGTCAGGGAGATCGGCCGGTTGCCATACGTAAGCAAGGCGAAAATGATGAAGATATTTGGGATGTCATCATCTACAGCAAGCAGACGTATAGCGGATCTCGACAGATACGTCCAGTCAGGCAGATATGGACAATACACCATACTTGATGGAGCAGGAGTCACAAGGATCAATGTACTTGCCTTGGTGGACTATCTGAAATACAAGAAACAGCTTGACGCTGGCAGACGTGTGCCGCCGTTTGACATAAATAAGGTGGCAAAAGAAGCTGTCATAAACTGGGATGAACTAGATTCATGACAGCAAAAAGCACCTTTGGAATAGCAGTTCCGCCGGTGCAAATAAAAAATAACTCAAGAAAATCATAGCAGAAAAGGGGAAGAAAAGCAATGAAGAGGAAGAACTTAGACACAAAGGCTGTCAAGGCAGTGAGCCTTGTGGCGATGGTAATACTGTTTGTAATGCTGGGATACAATGTCGTGTTTAATATGCGTACGTTGATGGCTATGTCCGTGTTTGGCCTGATGTCTTACACATTCGGTACACTGATGGCTGAGGTAGGGTTATACAGTGTAGTGGAGACGATGAATGCCATAGAAGAGGACAGAGAGGAATAACATGGTTGAGATGAAAGTGCTTGGGAGCCATGAAGAATGGCTCAGGGCAAGAACCAAGATAGGCG
>USSH01000128.1 GCA_900557435.1 uncultured Coprococcus sp.
ATAAAATAATAAAGACTAATAAAGGTGCTGTGAGAGTGAATGTTCCAAAGAGAACATCGTCAAGTGATCCTTTTTATGCTCTTACTGTCAAACCATATATAGAATATGGAGGAAAAGTATTTGTAGGTGCAGAGGATTTTCAATATGGTGGTAATATGAAGTAGTAAAGCAGGACGCAGTAGTTATATTTGTAACGCTGCGTCTTGTTTTGCGCTTGAAACTGATACCTGCACTTGAAAAAATTTTTATCTGTGGTATCTTATGGAGATGAAACGTTAAAACGACAGACAGAAAAAAGGATGGAAGATATGCAAAGAAAGACTCACGAACTCAGACAGACATCCGAGACTTTTCTGCTCAGTGCCATACTTGCACTTTCGGGAGGGTTTCAGGATGCGTATACATACAATGCCAGAGATGAGGTGTTCTCCAATGCCCAGACAGGAAACGTGGTTTTGATGAGCCAGCATCTTATGATGGGTGACATTAAGATCGCGATCAGATACCTTTTCCCAATAATTGCATTTGCGATGGGAGTTCTGGTGGCGGAGAGGATAAGCCACAGATACAAGAGTGCCTCTCGCATCCACTGGAGACAGATAGTTGTACTGATGGAGATAGTGATATTGTTCGCAGTTGGATTTATCCCGGTGAGATTCAATCTGCTTGCCACCATGCTTGTTTCATTTGCATGCTCAATGCAGGTTCAGACCTTCAGGAAGGTGAATGGCTACGGATATGCCAGCACGATGTGCATAGGAAATCTTCGAAGTGGTACGGAGAGTCTTTCAGTATATCTCAGGGATAAAGAGCCTGGGGCACTCAGAAAGGCCATGCATTATTATGGAATCATCATTATATTTGCAATTGGTGCTGGCGCGGGCGGCGTGTGTACACTACACCTTGGGCTCAAATCAATATGGATATCAAGTGCATTGCTGATGATGGCGCATCTTATGATGTATAAAGAAAAGAGATAGATTGAGAGGTCAGCTAAACTGCAGCTAAATACGTACACCTTGAATAACATATAGTTTTTGCTAAGATGCACGATATGATGGTGAAAAGGGATAAAATTATCCTAAAACGAAAAAAAGAGGCTCGAAGATACAAGATTGAATATTTTTGTATCTTTTAGCCTCTTTTTATATCGTAAAGGAAAAAATTTTCCTTCCTGACTCTGAAAACGGCAGTTCAGGAAAAAACGAGACATCCTGCTGCGCAGAAAAATGCGACACAGTATCGACTTGGAATCACATTCTTCCCTCATATATCGCTTCATTTGTGAACTCAATTCCAAGTTTCTTGAATGTGTTCATATCAACAGCCGACAGTATCGCGGAAGTGTGCAGCTGGCATCCGGCAAGCTTTGGAAGCTGCTGCAGAGCAAGCTTTGCATTTGGATCGGATACAGCACACATTGAAAGGGCAATGAGAACCTCGTCTGTGTGAAGTCTTGGATTCTTGCTGCCAAGGTACTGGGTCTTCAGTTTCTGTATAGGCTCGATAAATGTCCTTGAGATCAGATGTGTCTTCTTGTCGATGCCGCCAAGGATCTTGATGGCATTCAGGAGGACTGCTGATGAAGGTCCGAGAAGGTCTGAGGTTGAACCTGTAACTATGGTTCCGTCTGGCAGCTCAAGTGCTGCAGCTGCAGAGCCTGTCTCCTCGGCAAGCTTGTTGGCAACAGGGACAACGGCGCGGTCATCTACAGTGATCTTTGCCTGCTTCATGATGAGCTCCTGCTTGTAGACCTCATCCTTTGTAGCCTCATCTCTGACAAATCTGTTCACGGACTGATAGTATCTTCTGATGATCTCCTGCTTTGAAGCCTCCTGGCAAGCCTCATCGTCAACGATACAGTTTCCTGCCATGTTGACACCCATGTCTGTAGGGGACTTGTATGGGCAGTATCCATAGATGCCCTCGAACATAGCCGCAAGAACAGGATAGATTTCTATGTCACGGTTGTAGTTGACTGTGGTCTCACCATACGCTTCCAGATGGAACGGATCGATCATGTTTACATCGTTGAGGTCTGCTGTTGCTGCCTCATAAGCAAGGTTGACAGGGTGCTTGAGAGGTATATTCCAGATTGGAAATGTCTCAAATTTTGCATAGCCCGCCTTCACACCGCGCTTGTTCTCGTGGTAGAGCTGGGAAAGACATGTTGCCATCTTACCGCTTCCTGGTCCCGGTGCTGTGACGATGACGAGAGGTCTTGTGGTTTCGACATATTCGTTCCTGCCGTATCCCTCATCGCTGACGATCTTCTCCACATTGTTCGGATAGCCGTCTATTGAGTAATGGTGGTAAACCTTGATTCCTATTGCCTCTAACTTTTTCTGGAATACATCTGCAGAAGGCTGTCCGGCGTATCTTGTAATGACAACACTACTTACATACAGTCCTTTTTCTTTGTATACACCGATCAGTCTGATTACATCCTGATCATAAGTGATGCCGAGGTCATGCCTGATCTTGTTGCGCTCTATATCGGCAGCATTGATGGAAATTATCATCTCAGCCTGATCTGCAAGCTGGAGAAGCATTTGAAGCTTACTGTCCGGTGCAAATCCCGGAAGGACTCTGGATGCGTGGTAGTCATCGAACAGCTTTCCACCAAATTCCAGATACAGCTTGTCTCCGAATTGTCCGATTCTCTCTCTGATATGCTCAGACTGCATGGACAGATATTTGTCATTGTCAAAGCCAATTTTTCTCATTTTGTGAATCTCCTTAAACTATAATTGAGCAGGCACATGAATTGCCTGCGTATCTCTTTATGAAAAATTATTCTGTCCCCAAAACTAAGTGATAGATAGAACTCGTTTTGGCTGGGACGGAAACATTTTTACAAAATAATGTAAATAAGAAATAATACTTAAAATTATAAAGCATTCTATAAGAGAATACCACACAGATGGGAGAAAAAACAGAGGAAAGTTCGGCAAATTTGCAAATGTAATAATATAGTAAAATTTTTCTGTATTGTCATGTTTTGTATTGAAAATAATGGCCGGATTGGGTAGAGTAAGGATGTAAGGGTAACACTTACAAATGATAGAACGTAGAAGAACTGTTGCCGGAAAGAACGCGGCGTTTTTAGAAAAACAAGCCGGTCTTGCGTGGTCGTATTGAACATATTGGGATTGAAGAACAGATAAAATTATAGTGATAGGAGGTACAAACATGAGTGCAGATTACATCACAATGACCATACCAAAGCAGAAGAGGATAGCTCTTATAGCCCATGATGCGAAGAAGGAAGAACTCATCAGATGGTGCGAGGATAACAAAGACATATTGAGCCAGCATGAGCTGTGCGGAACGGGAACCACAGCCCGCATGATAACAGACAGGACAAATCTTCAGGTGAAAGGTTACAATAGCGGCCCGCTTGGAGGAGACCAGCAGATCGGTGCGAAGATTGTCGAGGGAAGGATAGATTTTGTAGTTTTCTTCTCTGATCCCCTCACGGCAGCGCCACACGATCCGGATGTGAAGGCTCTGCTCCGAATCGCTCAGGTGTACGACATACCGATGGCGAACAACAAAGCTACAGCGGACTTTATGATCCAGTCGAAGCTGATGGACGAGCCTTATGACCACAAGGTCATCAATTTCCAGAAGAATATCGACAACAGGGCAAATACGCTGGGAAAATAAAATGAGCTATATATGCGGCGAGTTTGATCGAAAATTAAATAATGAAGGAATGCACAAGACATGTAAAACTGGAAACATATAGTTTGATGTCTTGTGCATTTTGTGTATAGAGGTATAAATATACAAAAAATATTGGCATAAATGTACAAAAAACATTGTTGCAAAGATATTAAGATGTTATAATTAGCATATAGGTCTTCCGAAAGTTTTGCAGATAGATCTATGTGTTACATAGTGGTAGACGCATACATAAAAGAGAGGAGAGATGTATATGAAAATGAGAGGAAAAGTGTTTTTAGCTGCGCTGTGTGCTGGTGTGATGCTGGCAGGAGCAAGCGCAATGCCGGTTACAGCATTTGCAGGTACAGCTGGAACAGCAACAGTTGCAGAAAGTACAGATAGTGATGCTATTCAAATTGAGGTAGGCAAGGATTTTACGTTGACATTTGATGAGAGTAACACAACATATGAAATGAAGTTTACTCCAGATAAGGATGGCAGATATATATTCTTTGCACCCTCGGGGCAGAGCATAACGACAAATAATAGTATATATAACTCAAAAAAATGGGTGCAACCGCTCAGGTATTATTTTTATGACACCAAGAAACCTTCATACTATGTAGATTTGAACGGAGGAGAAGAATATACATTTAAGTTTCAAAAAACATCTGCAGCAGGGGAGAAAAATAGCATTACATATCGTTTGGTAGAGCAGAAGAAACCAGTAAGTGTTAATTTATCGATTTCGAAGAAGTTTTTAAAGTATGGCTTTACTGAAGAGGGGAGTTATGCATGGCCATACATTTCTGTTGATGTAAAATACGAGGATGACAGTAACTGCAAAATTGATTTTGGCGAATCTGCAAAATGTGTCGATGACTATGGAAATGGTATTATTCTGCATGACTGGTATAATATTGAACCTGAAGGCTGGTTTGATTGCGGAGAGTTTGAAGGCCTGGTGGGGACGAGTGGTACCAATGAGAAACTTTCGGTTGTGTGGAATTGTGATTATGCAGATGATGTAGAACTTGGCAGTTGTCCGGTCGAGTTTGCATCTATAGATGATTATGACTATACGATCCTTAATGAGGGAAAGACAAATGTAATCGGAAATGAATATTGCAAATTTGTTATGCCTCATCCGGGATATGCAAGTATCAGCGTTGATGGTCAGGGCGAGGGAATGTCCCCAGAATTTTATTATGCCTATGAGGATGGCATTGTTTATTCATATAACTCTGATAGCAGATTGAGAGCAGGTCATACATACTATGCGTACATAGATAAGAATTGTGGAGATAATTTTGCCGTTGTAGATAATCCGGTAGTCAATCTGGAATTTTCATATCCGGAAGAGATATCTGTTGGGCAGAAGACGATAAATATTAAAGAAAGTAATATAAGATCATTGACTTTCGTGCCAGATGAAGATGGATATTATATGTTCTCAATGAATACCAAACAGGCAGATTCTGAGAAACATTGTGTTTTGTATTCAGACACAGACCAAGAGCTTGCAAAGGCAGCACTTTTAGATGAGTGGGATGGATCAACTCCGGTGATCATGAAGAAATATCTGGAAAAAGGCAAAAAATACATAGTTGATATGTGGTTAGACTGGGGAGTTGTTGATGATTGTACATTGACGATTAGTATTGCTCCAAATATATATGATAAACTTACACCTATAAAAGTAAACCAGAAGGTGAAGATTTCATACGATGAAACAGAATGGAGACACAATCTTGAGAGGGTATTTGTTCCTGAAGAGACAGGAATGTATAAAGTGAGTGTAAAGACTAAGGCACTTACATACGGCTATATCAAGGATATGGCGGAGGAAAGTATTGTTCAGGGCGATGATAATAATTCATTTGAGATGATGTGTGAACTGAAGAAGGGACAGTATTACAAACTTCAGTTTATAGTTGAAAATCAGAACATTGCCGGTTCAATAGAGACAATGATAGAAAAATGTGACGCACCGGAAGGCAAAATAACAAATGTTAAAGTGTTAGGATTTGATGCTCCGATTTATAATATTTATCTGGATGATGAAACAGGCTATCTTGAATATATGTCAAAATTCTTAAATTATGAATTGACATATGAGAATGGTGTTGTCAGAACGATAGATGCGGACAGAGTTGGTAAAGTCGATGGCGTTGAAGTAAAGCTTTCAATGAATGGGGACAAGGGACTTGTAGCACAGGTAACTGTCGGCGATATGTCAGACGAGATGGAAATTCCATTTACGCCACTTAGCAAAGCGGAATCTTATACAGGTGCAGAAAAGCTCCTCACACATGCAGGACAGTATGTATTCAGATATGTGGCTGGCGAGGATGGATATATTGGTTATTTATGTATGTTCTCACACGAAGGAGACAATCTGCCTGAAAGAATAAGAATCTGTGAGGATGGCAATCCGAATTTTGAATTCAAAGAGAATAATACGATTCTTCAAAAGGGAAAGATTTATTATATCTGTTTTTACCCTGAGAGCAGAAACTGCAAGGCAAGTTATGAGTACACTCCGGCACTGAAGAAAGCAACATGTAGTGAAGATGGATATACAACAGTTTCTAAGAAAGACTCAGACGAATGGTACTATCTTGAAAAGAAACCTATAGCACAGATAAATACAGTTACTCTTTCGTGCAAGGCTTACACCTATGACACAAAGGTTAAGAAACCATCAGTTACAGTAAAGGATACAGATGGCAAGGTGATCGCAGCGTCAAATTACACAGTGACATACAGTAACAATACAAACGTAGGAACTGCGACAGTCAAGATTACATTCAAGGGCAATTACGCAGGAACGGTGACCAGAAAATTTGCAATCAAGAAGTTTGCAGCCCCTGCGACACCTAAGATAACAAAGCTTGCGACCGTGGCATCGGGAACAGCTGTTACATGGTCACTCTCTGCAAATGCGGGTAGATATGAAGTTTATAGAAGTGTGAACGGTGGAAAGTATGCAAAAGCAGGTGTTGTGAGCGCTAAGATGACGGCTAAGCAGAAAACTGCAAGTTATATAGATGCAAAGGCCAAGGCAAATGGTGTCAAGTACACGTATAAAGTCATAGCAGTAAGAACACTTGGCAATGTGACAGTTAAGTCAGCCGCAAGTGCAGGTCTGACATCATACTACATGGCAATTCCATCGGGTATCAAGATGGCAAACAGTGCTAAGAGGACAGTCAGGATAGTATATGCGGCAAATACAAAGGCTACAGGCTATCAGATACGATACTCACTTAAGAGCAATATGTCTGGTGCAAAGGTCATAAAGATGGCGGGCAGCAAGAGCGCGGCGAAGAACATCACAGGTCTCACAAAGGGAAAGAAGTACTATGTGAGTGTCAG
>USSH01000129.1 GCA_900557435.1 uncultured Coprococcus sp.
AGGAGTCCTGGGAAGAAGGACGGGCTCAAGGAATTGCTCAAGGCCGTACAGAGGGAATCCAAAAAATTTTAAAAACGCAGGTGGAACGTAAAATAAAAAAAGGACTTACCCTTGAGCGAATAGCGGAAGACCTGGAGTGCTCACAGGAAGAGATAGCTCCAATATATAATATGGTTCAGGAAGAGATGCGAGCAACGAGTTAAAATAAGTGTTTGAATACGATTTTGGCGAGTGCTACGATAATACCGCATAATATTTCGCCAACCGCCCACATAACTTAATTAATAAAGGAAAATAACCATAATACCACAATACTCTAGACTTTACGGCAAAAATACAGTAAATTTACGGGTATATAAACTGATTCGGGACAAAAAATGAGGGGAGTGCCGGGTCGGATGATATGGATAACCTGGAAAGAGGAGGCGGTTGTATGGAAAAGTTAAATGAGATCGTGTCGGCGGTGGATGGATTTGTCTGGGGACCGGTCATGCTGGTGCTTCTGGTTGGAACGGGAATATTTCTGACGATCAGAACAGGGTTTCTTCCCTGGAGGAACCTCGGCTATGCGCTGAAGAGTACACTTAGCAAGGAGGCAAGGACAAAGAGTAGAGGAACCGGAGACGTGTCACCATTTTCGGCGCTGACCACCGCGCTTGCTGCAACCATAGGAACGGGAAATATCGTTGGTGTTGCAACGGCTATGGTGTCGGGAGGTCCGGGAGCATTGGTGTGGATGTGGATATCCGCAGCATTTGGTCTGACATCCAAGTTCTCAGAGTGTATGCTTGCTATCAAGTACCGTGAGGTGAATGCCAAGGGCGAGATGAGCGGCGGCCCTATGTACACTATGAAGAAGGCATTTAAGCATAAGAAGTTTGGTGCAGTGCTGGGCTGGCTGTTTGCACTCTTTGCAGTCATCGCCTCATTTGGAATAGGAAATATGACACAGGCCAATTCTATATCTGAATCTCTTAGCAGCACATTCAGCGTGCCTACATATGTGACAGGAATCATACTTACGGTTTTTGCCATTCTTATAATAGTTGGAGGAATCAAGACCATATCTAAGGTGTCATCAGTTGTTGTTCCTTTGATGGCGATATTCTATGTTGTAGCCGGACTTATTGTAATAATCATCAATATCCAGAATCTTCCGGCAGGAGTTGTCATGATATTCAAGATGGCATTCTCAGTCAAGGCAGTCGGTGGCGGTCTGTGTGGTACGATCACAGCAGCTATGATGAATGCCATGAGATTCGGTGTTGCTAGAGGAGTATTCTCAAACGAAGCTGGAATGGGCTCTGCGGCCATCACAGCGGCAGCTGCCACAACAGACAATCCTGTTCGTCAGGGTTACATCAATATGACAGGTACATTCTGGGATACTATAGTAGTATGTACCATCACAGGTCTCTGTATTGCATCATCGGGTGTGCTTGGAATTACAGAGAACAGTACAAATGGCAGCTATCAGGTGAGTGGAACTGAGGTTACTGTGGAGGCTGTTGATTCCGACAACAAGACTACCACAACGGATTATACATATGAATTCACAGATGACCAGCTCGTTTTGACAGATACATCCAATTCGTCAAATACCCTGACGCTTTCGGTTCTTCCATCTGACGAACTCAACAAGGATGAGAATACAAAGCTTGCAAGTGAGCTTGTGGTGGAGGAGAGTCAGGCAGCCATAGGAAGTCTTACCGGTACATGGACTGATGCAGCCGGAAACCATTATACATTTGCTGAGGATGGAACATTTGCCTGCTCAACAGTCATAAAAGGTGCGGCTCTCACGATCCTGTCATTTGGTTCTGCACTTGGCAAGGTGGGAGGCTGGCTCGTAACTATAGGAATTGTGCTCTTCGCATTCTCCACGATCCTTGGATGGGAGTATCACGGAGAGAAGGCGTTCGAGTACCTGTTCAAGTCGCACAAGTACAATATGATATACAGGATAGTGTTCTCGCTCGTTGTATATGTAGGCGCGACGATATCACTGGATCTTGTATGGAACTTCTCAGATATAGCGAATGCGCTCATGGCGATTCCGAACCTTATCTGCCTGTTGGCATTAAGCGGAGAGATCGCAAAGGATATGAAGGAATTCCAGACTGTCATCAAGGCAGAGAAGGCATCAAAGTAGAATATTCAGTCCGGGGACGGAGGGGACAGGTACCTCCGTCCCCTTTTTTTATACTCTCTTAATCGAACTTTATATTTACTTTATTTTTTGTCCAAATTATGTTCATAAGTGATGGTTATTATATACGATATATGGGGACGGAGGTGCCTGTCCCCTCCGTCCCCATGAGTGGATCAGAATACCATAACAGAGAGGTTGACATATATGAGCAGAGTAATAGGAATAGACCTGGGAACAACAAACAGCTGTGTGGCAGTGCTTGAGGGCGATCAGCCAACTGTCATACCGAATTCGGAGGGCGGCAGGACCACACCTTCCATAGTAGCCATCACGAAGAATGGCGAGAGACTGGTGGGTGAGGCTGCCAGGAGACAGATGACTGTGAATGTGGACAGAACTATCACATCCATCAAGAGAGCGATGGGAACAACATACAGAAAGAGGATAGACGGCAAGGACTATTCGCCGCAGGAGATATCGGCCATCATACTTGCAAAGCTGAAGAGCGATGCTGAGAGTTATCTGGGCGGACCGGTATCTGATGCAGTCATAACAGTCCCGGCTTATTTTGACGACAGCCAGAGGCAGGCGACCAAGGATGCCGGAAGAATAGCGGGGCTGAATGTGCTCCGAATCATAAATGAGCCTACATCGGCGGCTCTTGCCTATGGCCTGGACAATGGTCAGGCGCAGAAGATACTTGTGTACGATCTTGGCGGAGGAACATTTGACGTGTCTGTTATAGAGATAGGGGACAGCGTCATAGAGGTTCTTGCCACCGCGGGAGACAATCATCTGGGCGGAGATGATTTTGATGAGAAGCTGCTGGACTACGTCATCAAGACCTTTAAAAAGGAGACAAAGGTCAATCTGGCGAAGGATATCACGGCATCCCAGAGAGTGAGGGAGGCTTGTGAGAATGCCAAGAAGGAGCTCTCATTTGCGCAGACTGCACACATCAATCTGCCATTTATATCGACGGTGAAGAATCAGCCGGTGCATCTAGACATGACGATAACCAGGGAGCAGTTCAACGAGCTCACCTATGACCTGGTGGAGAGAACGGCGGGACCCGTGAATCAGGCGCTGTCCGATGCGGGCATAACGAGAAATCAGATAGATAAAGTGCTGCTGGTGGGTGGCTCCACCCGAATACCGGCGGTTGTGGATAAGGTTCGTGCCATAACCGGCAGGGAGCCATCCAAGAATATGAACCCGGACGAGTGCGTTGCCATGGGTGCGGCGGTCCAGGGAAGCAAGCTCAGCGGCGAGCTCACCGTGTCGAACAAGGTGAATGACATTCTCCTCATGGACGTGACGCCTCTCTCGCTGTCCATCGAGACCCTTGGAGGCGTGGCAAATGTCATCATTCCGAGAAATTCAGCCATTCCGACCAGAGCATCAAAGATATTTACCACGGCGGGCAATTTCCAAAGGGATGTCGAGATCAAGGTATACCAGGGCGAGAGGCATTTCACAAGGGACAACAAGCTGCTAGGCAACTTCAGACTCAGCGGTATCAAGAGAGCCATGGCGGGCGTTCCTCAGATCGAGGTCACATTTGACATGGATGCAAATGGTATTCTCAAGGTCTCAGCTAAGGATCTGGGCAGGGGTGTGGAACAGCAGATAGTGATCACATCCAGCACCAACCTTTCGGAGGAGGAGATCCGCAGAGCCAGGGAGGATGCGAAGAAGTACGAGGATGATGTTGCTGGAGCCAGAGAGTTCAAAGACATTATGAACGAGGCCGAGGCGTATGTATATAAGGTAGAGAATCTTCTTGAGACCAAGGGCGCACAGCTCGATAAAAAAGAAATGAAACGGATCAAGAGCGACTGCGAGTATCTGAGGAAGCTTGTGACACGAACAGACATGAATCATGTAGATGACGTGGAGATGGGCAGGATGAAGGAAGCCTACAGACAGCTCCAGGAATCCGCAGAGAAGCTGGAGACAATGTAAGAATTTGCGAGGAGAATGGTGAATTATGAAAGACAAATTTATAAGATTTATGAGATCCAGGTACGGCAACGATCAGTTGTCATCATTTCTTACCTGGGGCGGATTGATATTTATGGTGCTGGATGCATTTATCAAGACAGGGATATTTTATTTCCTTGGACTTCTCATGTTCATATATGGATATGTCAGGATCATGTCCAAGAACTATGACAAGCGCGCGGCGCAGAACAGATGGTTCATGGAGCATACCGCGGGCGTGAGAAATATATTCAAGCGTGCGAAGAAACAGAAGGAAGCCGGCAAGGAATACAAGATATTTGTCTGCAGCAAATGCCAGCAGATGATCAGAGTGCCAAGAGGAAAGGGTAAGATAGAGATCAGATGCCCTAAGTGCGGCAACAGATTTGTGAAGAAGTCTTAGTAGCAGCGCAGACTGATAAAGTCGTATGTTGGAATACAGTGTGGAGATTGAGAGATGTTTGGATATATAGTGGTGAACCAGCCTGAGCTTAAGATGAAAGAATATGATGAATACCGTAGGTATTATTGCGGCCTGTGCAAATCGTTGAAGGACAGATACGGTGCCAGAGGACAGATCAGTCTCAGCTACGACATGACATTTCTGGTGCTTCTTTTGACGGGATTGTACGAACCGGAGAAGCTTTCGGGCAGTAGAAGGTGCATCGCACACCCGACATCAAAGCATACTTATGTCCAGAATGAGTACACAGACTATGTTGCTGACATGAACGTGATCCTTACCTATTATAAATGTATAGATGACTGGGATGATGAGCATATGTTTACCCGAAAACTGTATGCGGATGTGCTGCTCGCCGGGAAAAATGGCAGGAGGCTCAAGGAAGATTATCCACAGAAGATTCGCATCATAGTGGAGAACCTCAAGGCGATAAGCGAGCTGGAGGATGCGGGATCTGACGATATGGATGCATTGTCAGGGCATTTCGGCAATATCATGGCAGAGATCTGTGCGCCGAATCATGATGAATGGGAATCTTATCTCAGGACGATAGGCTATTATCTGGGCAAATTTGTCTACATAATGGATGCATATGACGATATAGAAAAGGATATAGGTGCTGGAAATTACAATCCATTTGTATGCAGACTTGCACATGAGCTGGATGTTGATGTACAATCAGTGGGTGTGGATTCGCCCATAGAACCGGGCAAATGGCAGGAGCTTGCAGAGTGGACGAAGGACGTTCTGATGATGATGGTGGCTCCGCTTGCAAAGGAGTATGAGATGCTTCCTATTATTGAGAATGTAGGAATACTCAGGAACATAATATACTCGGGAATATGGGAAGCATATTATGCAACCACAAATAGAAGGTGTGGCTGTGCAGAAGATAAAAATACAGATGGTGAAACTGCAGATAAATAAAAACGTCATCAAATACAAGATTACTTGATTATAGCACTAGGCCTAGTCAAAGACGATTATAAATGGTCTGGTGAAAAGGATAGGGAACAGATTATGAAAGATCCTTACGAGGTATTGGGACTCAAAAGAGGTGCCAGCGAAGAAGAAGTGAAAAAAGCATATAGAAGGTTGAGCCGCAAGTATCATCCGGATGCAAATATCAACAATCCCCACAAGGATGAGGCTGAGGAAAAGTTCAAGGAGATACAGCAGGCGTACAAGTCCATTGTGAGTGGTGAGGCCGACCGTGCAAGTTACGGTGGTGCTGGTGGGTATGGAACCGGAAGCTCGCAGGGCTACGGCGGTAGTTATGGATCTGGCGGTTCTTATGGCGGAAACTCTTATGGTGGTTCGTCAGGAGGCTACGGACAGTACGATGATCCATTTGGCGGTTTCGGAGGATTTGGCCCATTTGGCTTTGGAGGATATCAGAGACAGAATGACTACGATCCAAATGACAAGGATTCCAGATATTTTCAGGCTGCGAAGAACTACATGAACAGCGGAAGCTATGAGGAGGCGAAGAACGTCCTCAATCAGATAGATAACCACGATGCCAGATGGCATTATTACAGTGGTGTGTGCAACGCCGGACTTGGCAATCAGATAAGAGCCATGGAGATGATAAAGCGTGCGATGGAGCTTGATCCGGGCAATCAGGAGTACCGACAGGCATATGAGACCATCAAGAGCGGACGCCAGTGGTACATGGATAGAGGTGCCGGATACGGAATGGATATGCCGACTGGCGGAAAGTTTTGTAACAGCCTGTGTACTATATGTACCCTCATGTCATGCTGCATGGGAGGTGTGCCTTGCGTGTGCTGCATGCCTGGAACAGGTGGGTATGGAAGAAGCTAAGAATTGGTTGTCAGGTTATATTGTTTAAAACAATCAATGGATGCCTAATGAAATACAGGATATGACATAGAATTTAGAAATTTTTTGTGTATATTGTATTACATAAAATCATATGCTATAATGCCAATAGGCGAAGGATATAAAAAATTTATCATTGTGCTATATTTTTAGGCATGAACGAAAACCCCAGTAGTTGCAGCTACTGGGGTTTTCTACGTCTTTTGGCAAGGCGACGTATTCCTTGGGCTGATTGCCAATTATTTATCTTTGTCCAACCACTTACAAATATAGTAGGCTACTATACTTGCCACGACAGAGATTAAAAAGGAGATTAAAAAATTTATCATAATTGTGCTATCCCCCTTTCCTTGCCTGTATAGGGGTGGCAACACAGAGATTGTAACATAGGGCTTCTGATTATTCGATAGGTTTCGACAAACTCTCCAAAAAGGATTGTATGCAGGTTTGGATATGGATTTACTCTTGTATTTCACACATGTTTTCAGTCATTTCTTACCATTGTATGTAAAAATATAGTCAATTCTATTTGACTATAGTCTAATTTTATCGCGTTATTTAACAAATTTTTCCTCATGTATTGTTAAAAAAAAGGGTT
>USSH01000130.1 GCA_900557435.1 uncultured Coprococcus sp.
GCTGCGGAAAATGAATTCCACCAGGCTTCTAACTGATATTCTTATATTCATTTTGTCTTCCCATATAAACTGCTATCTCTTATAAACTATCTTCTCAGCAAGCTCATCTGCTGCCGCCTTGCTGATCATAACCTCAACTATCTTAAGCCCAAAGTCGATTGCTGTTCCAACGCCCCTGCTTGTAATCACATTGCCATCCACAACAACCGAATCAGTCCTGTGATCCTTTGCCATAAGCTGTCCTTCACATCCCGGATAGCATGTTGCCGTCTTATCAGCAAGCACGCCAAATGCTCCAAGGGCTGTAGGGCCTGCGCATATGGCTGCCACATATGCTCCTCTGTCGTTCTGTTTTTTCACAAGAGCCTCAACCTTCGGATTCGCCTTGAGATTTGGAACTCCCGGTATTCCGCCCGGAAGAATGACTATATCACTGTCATCACTGATATCAGAAATCTTTTCATCCATTCCAACGCATATACCATGTGCACCCGTCACTGTATCTGCATCATCGGCCGCCACCATAAGACACTCCATTCCTGCTCTTCTGAGAATATCCACAACCGTGAGTGCTTCAACCTCTTCATATCCTGTTGCAAATAAAATTCTTGCCTTCATACATATCCCTCCTGCTTAACATTTCCGCCTTGCGCCTTTATATATTTTTCTCTATATAATTTTCTTTTATATATTTTTCCTTATAAAGCTGTCTATGTCACTTACTTTCATGCTGCTGAGCGCACTATTCTGGAATATTCCTGCACCCGTCACATCCTTGGCAAACCAATCCGGCGCCCTGAATTCATTTGCAATCTTCTCAGATGGGAATTCCACCTCTGCATATACGAGCCCCTGAAACAACCCTTTGAACACATCAAGCTCTATCTTCAAAGTCTCATCTATCGACTTGTCTCCGCATGTCGCATCGGTATCTGTGACAGGGATTATATACCTGTCCTTCTCTATCACATTTCCCTCAGCTTTTGACCTCAGGTTACTGTACTCTTCCTCATCGATATCCATCTCAAATTCCTGTCTCGAGATAAGTCCCTTGGATTTAACTGTGAGGATCCTACGGTCGTTGCTCTTTCTTATCCTTATGACCGGCTTCGTCGACACATACAGCTGTTCCATATGCTTTACAGGATACTCATCCAGCTCAAACGGAACTTCTGCCACAAGATACTTTCTTTCTATTTCTATATTTTCTTTTTGCTTATTTTCTTTTGATTTGTCTTCTTTTAATTCGTTTTCTTTCGCGTTATTTTCTTTAATATTTTCCATATGATTTTCCCTGTATTTTGTAGCCGTCCAGTATAAGTTTCTTTTTGCAGGCACGATCAGAATATATCTCCGGGCGGTATATCTCCACTCACGTGAGACATGATGGCTTTATTCATAAATACCATGGCAAGTATCATCGCTATCATCCACATAAAGAATGAAGAGATGATATAGTCAACTGCTATGTTCACTGACATTATAAACATAGACAATGTCATCGCATACACACATATCGTATACACCTTTCCATATGAAAGTCCGGTATTCAATGTCTTTGAAAATGTATTGCCCACCAAGCTGAACAGCAATGCAAGCAGTAGCTGTCTGCCCGCACATCCGATCACCACGCAGATAAACATGATGATCATATAGCCATAAAACAACGGTGCAAATGATGCAAGCATACTGTTGTTGAATCCAGCTGGAAGCATAAAATACTTTATCGGAGTCTTCATATACTCATATCCCTTGCCTCCTGAGACTATGCCAACGGTGACCGTCTCACTGCCTATGGCAATATATGTTCCATCTGTCTCCAGCTTGCTCAGATCAACCTCTGAGCTCTCTGTATTTATATACAGGTTTCCACTTCCAACCGCGACCTGAACATCCCTCTCTGCATCCAGTCTGCCATTCTCATATGTGAACTTCGGTATGACATTATTTGCAAGGTTACTGAATCCACCAACCTTTCCTACCCAGAATATGGCATCTATACCAAATTCGATAAACGCAAGCAAAAATGAAATGATAATAACAAACCAGACAAGTCTGCCGGTCTTCAGCTTCGTCAAATGCTTGTAATTCTTGGGACTGCTGACCGCGATCGCCAGCTGGTCAACAAGGGTAACCTTCTTGTACTCTTCCTGTTCATCCATCAATCTCTAATCTCTCCTGAATCCTGCCTCTGAATTAGATTATGCCCAGTTTGACCATAGCCTTGTATATTCCGTCATCCTCAGCGTCATCTGTAACCATCATAACCTGTCTCTTCAGCTCGTCAGGTCCTTTCTTCATAATTATGCTGTTTGGACAATATAATAACATAGGTGCGTCATTGTTGCCATCACCAAATGCATATGCGTTCTCAAGCGGTATATCAAAGTAGTCCAGCAGGTACTGTATTCCTGTTGCCTTGCTGAATCCTTTCGGCACGATCTCGCAAAAAATACCGCTCCTGTCTATATAATCAAAATTGGCCGATACGTGTTCACGAAACTCCGGCACATTTTTATTGTCTTCATCAAACCAGCAGCAGAACTTGTCAAACTCAAAATCATCTGAATCCACATCTTCTCCCACATATATTCCATTTGCGCGGAAATATTTCACCATCTCCACAAGCAGATCATTGTCCATATTCTGTCCGTCCACATACACCTTATCCCGGTGCTCATACATTCCATACATGCCGTATCTTCGGCAGGCATATGCTATATCTCTGCACACATCCTTGCTGACATCATTGTGAAACAACTCTCTTCCATCATAGTATATCGAAGTCCCACAGCCACATACAAAGCCATCAAATCCGGCTGATCTTATCTCTTCAGTTACATTGCAGTATACTCTGCCCGTATTGATAAAAACCAAATGCCCATTTGCCCTCGCCTGTGCCAAAGCCTGCTTCGCACTCTCCGGGAAATATCTTCTTCCATCCTCAGTGATAAGGGTGCCATCTATATCAAAGAATAATATCTTCCTGTCTGTACTATTCATATATCATATCCATCCTGTCATATATTTACAGGCACATGTATATGCTACACGTGCCTGTATATTCTGTACGCATTGAGTTTTCGCGCGTAAGCGCAATAATCTACACACGCATCAGCATGCTGCATTGTACCGCATTTTTTACCGTCTGCATTACAGCTGCTTCATAAGGTCGATCATCTCGAGTGCTCCCATAGCACAGTCATAACCCTTGTTGCCTGCCTTAGTTCCTGCACGCTCGATAGCCTGCTCTATGTTCTCTGTTGTCACAACGCCGAACATCACAGGTACGCCTGTCTCAAGCGACACTGATGCAACACCCTTTGAAACCTCGTTACATACATAATCATAGTGGCTTGTAGCACCGCGGATAACTGCGCCAAGGCAGATAACTGCATCATACTTTCCACTTGCTGCCATCTTCTTTGCGATTACAGGTATCTCGAATGCACCCGGAACCCATGCAACTGTGATATCATCCGCATTCACGTCATGGCGGAGGAGCGCATCCTCCGCTCCGCTCACAAGCTTTGAAACTATGAACTCATTAAATCTCGCTGCAACTATACCTATCTTTGCTCCATTTGCTACTAACTTTCCTTCTACCTTATTCATCTGACTTTTTTCCTCCTTGTGAAATATTAAACTTCATTTAACATATGACCCATTTTCTCTTTCTTTGTCTTGAGGTAAAATGCGTCGAACTTTGTTGGCTCTATCTCTATCGGAACTCTCTCCACTATCTCAAGGTTGTATCCTGCAAGGCCGTATACCTTGAGTGGGTTGTTGGTGAGAAGTCTGATCTGTCTTATGCCGAGATCCACAAGTATCTGTGTTCCTATAGTATAATCTCTGGCATCGTCTGGGAAACCGAGCTTGAGGTTTGCCTCAACAGTGTCAAGTCCCTGATCCTGAAGTGCATATGCCTTTATCTTGTTGATAAGTCCTATGCCCCTTCCCTCCTGTCGCATGTACAGAAGAACTCCTCTGCCTTCCTTCGCTATAGCCTTCATCGCTGAGTCGAGCTGCTGACCGCAGTCGCACTTCATCGAGCCAAAGCAGTCTCCTGTCAGGCACTCGCTGTGTACCCGGCAGAGAACCGGCTTGCCATCAGCTATATCGCCCATCGTAAGTGCCACATGATGCTCTCCGTTCAGCTTGTTGATGTATCCGCAGATTGTGAACTCACCATACTTTGTAGGCAGCTTTGCCTTTGCCACACACTCCACAAATACCTCATGCTCTTTTCTGTACTGAATAAGCTTCGCTATTGTCGAGATCTTCAGGCCGTGAACTTTTGCAAATTCCACAAGGTCATCTTTTCTCGCCATGGTTCCGTCATCCTTCATGATCTCGCAGCACAATCCACAAGGCTTGAGTCCTGCTACCTTCATGAGATCAACCGTCGCCTCAGTATGACCATTTCTCTCTATAACACCGCCAGCAACAGCCTGAAGAGGGAACATGTGTCCCGGTCTTCTGAAGTCACCAGGCTTTGCATCATCTTCTACGAATTTTCGTGCCGTATAGCCTCTCTCCTCAGCCGAAATACCTGTGGTGGTATCCACATGATCGACCGACACTGAAAATGCTGTACAGTGGTTGTCTGTGTTCGTTATGCACATCTGTGGAAGATTAAGTTTGTCAGCAAACGACGCATCCATAGGCATGCATATGAGACCTCTCGCCCACTTTGCCATGAAGTTGACATTCTCTGTGGTGGCAAATTCTGCTGCACAGATCACATCGCCCTCATTCTCTCTGTCCTCATTGTCAAGCATTACAACCGGCTTTCCCGCCGCAAGATCCGCTGCGATCTCTTCTATCGAGTTAAATTCAAAACCCATCGCTTTACCTCCTATTATTCTGGATTTATATAAAACCATTTTCTGCCAGGAATTTCATATCAAGTCCTGATCTATCTGAAGCCCCCACATCACCGCCGCCTTTGTACGGCTGCAGAAGCTTTTCAACGTATTTGCCTACCACATCATTTTCAAGATTTACTATCTTGCCCGGCTTGCCATCTAAGAGAGTAGTCTCCCCTGCTGTATGCGGGATTATAGACACTTTAAAACAAATATCATCCACATATGCCACTGTAAGACTGATGCCATCTATCGCTATAGACCCCTTCTCTATGATATATCTGAGTATCTTTGGAGAACAGTCTATGGTCACCCAGACCGCATTGTCCTCCCTCTTGACTTCTCTGATCGTTCCGGTTCCGTCTATATGTCCGGACACTATATGTCCTCCAAATCTTCCACCGGCAGCCATAGCCCTCTCAAGATTTACTCTGCTGCCGCCAGTCAGCTGTCCAAGTCCGCTTCTTCTCAGTGTCTCCGGCATGACATCCGCTGTGAATATATTTCCTGATATGCCGGTTGCAGTAAGGCACACACCATTTACAGCAATGCTATCGCCCACCTGACTTCCCTGAAGGACTTTGTCCGCCTGCACAGTTATGCTGCAGGAGCTGACGCCTTTATCTATTTTCCTGATCGTTCCTATCTCTTCTACTATTCCTGTGAACATGTACGACCTCTTTTCTATATCGTGCAACAACCCACAAGCAATCGAACCTTCTGGTCGTCACCGATTCATTCTCTTGATTTATTTCCGGCGGTTCTATGACTTCTTGTATCTGAGCATCACATCCTCGCCAAATCTTCTCACCTCAGCCAGACTGAACATATGTGCATCCGCAGGCACATCCACGCCTGTTCCAGATACCGGACTGAACTTGCCTTCGCCGCCAAATATCTTCGGAGCTATGAACACACACGCTTCGTCCACAAGGTCATCTGATACCATGCTGTAGTTGAGTTCTCCGCCGCCCTCCAGCAGTATTCCGTCTATGCCTTTCTCTCCAAGTATCGTCATGAGCTGTCTCAGATCCACATGACCGTCTACACTGTCTGTCTCTATGATGTTGATTCCATTCGCTCTGAGTCTTTCACATTTCGCTGTGTCAGACGCACCATCTGCCGTGGTTGCCACAACTGTCTCTATATCCATAGCGGACTCTACTATCTGTGAATCCTCCGGGATCCTGAGCTTGCTGTCACATATTATTCTTATCGGATTTCTTATATTGTCATTATCCCGAACAGCGCCATCTTCTATTCGACAGGTGAGCATCGGATCATCCGCGAGCACTGTCCCTATACCTGCCATTATACCTTTGTGCCGGTTTCTAAGCTCCATCACATATGCTCTGGACTGCTCTCCGGTTATCCACTTGCTGGCACCTGTATGGGTTGCTATCCTTCCATCCATAGTCATGGCGTACTTCATAGTCACATACGGCTTCTTATCAACTATATACTTGAAGAATATGTCATTTATCGCATCACACTCATCCTTAAGACAGTGTGGGTGTACCTCTATTCCGGCATCTCGAAGTCTTTTAAATCCCTTCCCTGCCACCATGGCATTTGGATCATCAGACCCGCAATACACCTTCCTGATCTTGTGTTCTATGATCGCATCTACACATGGCGGCTGCTTTCCGAAATGGCAGCAAGGCTCCAGTGTCACATACATGACAGCTCCCTCTGCCTCCGCAGGATCTTTCAGACTGGCAAATGCCGCCCGCTCCGCATGCAGCTCGCCGTATCTCACATGATATCCCTCGCCTATGATCCGTCCGTCCTTAACTATGACCGCTCCCACTAGGGGATTCGGATTCACCGCACCGGTTCCTCTTTTTGCCAGCTCTATAGCACGTCTCATATATGCCGGCTCAAACTCATCATCTATCTGATCATTTACCATCTGCTCACCTTCCTACAACTAGACTGGCTCCTCATACCGTCAACTATTCACCACACAAAAAAACCTCGAAGAATTTCCCCGAGGTTTTTTCATCAGATCTCTGACCCCACTGCTACATGCCAACGCATATAAAGATCAGATCACTGATACTTTTCTGAATATATAATAATATATCTAATACTTCTCTCATCCAGACTATACTGTCGGTTCCGGAATCACACCGGATCATGCCATACG